>DBGBJN010000312.1:0-2372 GCA_048449885.1 Collinsella sp. | reverse complement strand
GGGGCCGTTGAGCGATGATGAACCGCTGTTTTGGGCCGAGTAGTTAGATTTGACTTCGTCGATATAGCGTGGGTTGACGCGGGCGATTGCCGACATGGCGGCATTGATGTCGTCCATCAGGTCGGGGCGGCTTTTGGGGACAGCAAAATAGTAATCACTCGAGCCAACGTAGAACATGGGGGAGGCATCGGGCGACGAAATGGTGTCGTTCATGATGACGGCATCGACTTCGTCGTTTGCGAGTGCGTCAAAGAGCATGGATCCCCCGTCATACTCCCTGTATGTGCAGGTAATGCCTTCGTTGGTGAGCCACTGCTGGCCAACGAAGGTTTGCATAACGTCGGGGTTGTAGCCGATGGTAAGGCCTTGGAGCGCTTGGGGGTCACCCTTGGTCAGGTCGTCGCGATCGGGCTTGGCGTAGATGTAGTAGCGCTCGGTGCCCTCGGGGTTCGAGGAAAAGAGCAGCTTTTGGGCGCGTTCCTCGGAGTAGGAGATGTTGGGCATGAGGTCGATTTCGCCCGCCTCGAGCATGTCCATAAGCTCGGTGAAGGTGCCGGAGACGTATTCGTACCGCCAGCCGGGCGTGTAGTACGACAGGGTCTGGAGGTACTCGTAACCCCATCCCGAGAGACGCTCGCCGGGGGTGCCGTCCTGGAAGCCCTCGTTGTTGACGAGCCAACCAACGCGGACCGTCTTGACTGGCTGACTAGAGTCATCGGCAAAAGCCTGGACAGGCGCGATAGAACTCAGCACGGCAAGCGCGGCAAGCACAACGGCCAGGGTGCGATATATAACTGAACGAAGGACAGTGGCAGCTCTCACATGCAATCCTAACGAATCGAGACATTACCGCATAAGGATACCAGCTCAACCTGCCCAGTCGGCAGCTGCACCGCTAAACGCTCCCGCCCGGCAGTCATTGGGGACGTTCTTAAACGACTAGTCATTGGGGACGTTCTTGTTTGACTAGTCATTTAAGAACGTCCCTAATGACTAGTTTCGTTTGCGGGGGAGGCGTGGGACAATACCGAGCGAACGTGATTGGGCGTCTGGGAAAAGGGGTCGCGATGAACAAGTTGAGGACGCTTGCCGACGTGTTGCGCCAGGCTGGCTTTGCGCGCATCACAGGCCTGTTTCTTATCTTCTATCTGCTGTGCTCGACGGCCGTTTGGCTGTCCGAGCCCACGACCCTCACGTTTGGCGATGGCCTGTGGTTTAGCTTTGAGACGGTCTCGACCATCGGCTTTGGTGACATTCCGGCCGAGACGCCGGTTGCCCGCGCCATTACCGTCATTCTGAGCGTCATCAGCATCTTCTACATCGCCATGCTCACGGGCGTGGCGGTGAACTACTGCAATACGCTTATCAAGATGCGTCAAAAGGACACCATGGCACGCTTTATGGATGATCTGGAGCATTTAGAGGAGCTCGATCGTGACGAGCTCGCCGATCTTTCGCGCCGTGTGCGTGAATATCGCCGACGCCAACGCTAGAACGGGCGCCGCGCGTCACGACGAGGGGGACTGAATATGAATATCACGGTATACCTGGGCGCCAGCGTTGGTAACGACCCAGCATTTCTGCCCGCGGTGCAGGAGCTGGGCAACTGGATTGGCGCCAACGGGCACGCGCTGGTATATGGTGGGTCCAAATCGGGCCTGATGGGTGCGCTCGCCGATAGCGTACTCGAGGCGGGTGGACACGTGACGGGTGTTGAGCCGAGCTTTTTTATCGAGGCCGAGTTTCAACATGACGGTATCGATGACCTCATCGTGACGAGCGATATGGCGGAGCGCAAGGCCAAGATGATTGAGCTCGGCGATGCGTTCATCGCCTTTCCCGGTGGGACGGGCACGCTCGAGGAGATTGCCGAGGTCATGTCCGCGGTGTCGTTGGGACACCTGAGTGCTCCGTGCATCCTGTATAACCTGGACGGTTACTACAACGACCTCAAGGCGCTGCTCGGGCACATGATTGATAAAGGGCTTTCGAGCCCGAGGCGCCAGCACGGCATCTACTTTGCCGACGATTTGCGCGAGATTGCCTCGATTATCAACGGATAAGTCTTGAGCCTGCCCCACTATGGCTCCCAATGGTGCCGTTTGCAGCGCAGATGGTTAGCTTGTCTGGGCCACACTCGCTCTACAATAAAACGTATCTATGTCGACTTTGACCGCGGGAGGACCCGATGGATAACCTTGCCAAACCCACAAACCGCGCGCTGTTTTTAGTTAGCGTTGCCGTGACCGGTGCGTTCGCAGGTGCCGCGGTCTGGCTGTTCTTTTTTGCGATGGAGCACGGTATCGACTATCTATGGACCGAGATTCCGCACGCGCTGGGCGTCTCTTCGCCCGAGCTTGCCAGCGGCCCGT
>DBGBJN010000311.1:0-9116 GCA_048449885.1 Collinsella sp. | reverse complement strand
GGCTGCGCGGTTTACGCAGGCTGGGCAAATCTGTACGACGCCGCCCGGAACGACACGGGGCGGCACAGATCCATAAAGGAGGATCACTGGTATGAGCCAGACCCGTCCCATCGACGAGCATTCCATGCACACCCGTACCTGCGGCGAGCTTCGCCGCGAGAACGTGGGCGAAGAGGTCACCCTCACCGGTTGGGTGAGCCGTCGCCGCGACCACGGCGGCCTTATCTTCTGCGATCTTCGCGACCGCGAGGGCATCACGCAGCTCACCTTCGACCCCGAGCACTCCGACGGCGACGCCTTTAAGATCGCCGAGACCATGCGTCCCGAGTGGCCCATCAAGATCCACGGCGTCGTGCGCTCCCGTGGCGAGGAGACCACCAACACCAAGCTCGCGACCGGCGAGATCGAGGTCCTGACCGACCACGCCGAGGTGCTCAACACGTCCGTCACCCCGCCGTTCCAGATCGAGGACGGCATCGAGACCAGCGAGGACACCCGTCTGCGCTATCGCTATCTGGACCTCCGCCGTCCCGAGATGATGGCCAACCTCAAGCTGCGCTCCGACTTTACCTTTGCCATTCGCGAGGCGCTGCACAACCGTGAGTTCATGGAGGTCGAGACGCCCTCCCTGTTTAAGTCCACGCCCGAGGGTGCCCGCGATTTCATCGTTCCCAGCCGTATTCAGCCGGGCAACTTCTACGCCCTGCCGCAGTCCCCGCAGCTCCTGAAGCAGCTGCTCATGGTTGGTGGCGTCGAGCGCTACTATCAGGTTGCCAAGTGCTTCCGCGACGAGGACCTGCGTGCCGACCGTCAGCCCGAGTTCACTCAGGTCGATATCGAGATGTCCTTCGTGGACCAGAACGACGTTATGAGCGCGCTCGAAGAGGTCCTGGCCGATGCCTTCGGCCGCATGGGTGTCGAGATGCCCACGCCGCTGCGTCGCATGGACTACTGGGAGGCCATGGACACCTATGGCTCCGACAAGCCCGATACCCGCTATGGCATGCACCTGGTCGACCTGACCGACATCTTTGCCAACTCCAAGTTCAAGGTCTTTGCGACTGCCGCAAACGAGGAGGGTTCTGTCGTCAAGGCCATCAACGCCAAGGGCGCCGGTGCCTGGGCACGTGCCAAGATTGATAAGCTCGCCGGCGTGGCCTCCACGTTTGGCGCCAAGGGTCTGGCCTGGATCGCTTTCCGCGAGGACGGCTCCATCAACAGCCCCATCGTCAAGTTCTTCTCGGACGAGGAGATGGCGGCTCTGCGCGAGCGCATGGACGTCGAGCCCGGCGACCTTGTGATGTTCGCCGCTGGCCCGCGTCTGCTCTCTGACGAGATCCTGGGCGGCATGCGCTCCCACATGGCCAACGCGCTCGAGATCAAGCGCGAGGGCCACGACTTCCTGTGGGTCGTCAACTTCCCGCTGTTCCACTGGGATGAGGACCGCAAGGCTTACGCTGCCGAGCACCAGCCGTTCACTCTGCCGACCGAGACCGACATCGCCAAGATCGAGGCCGACCCGTTGGCAGCCGGTTCGTGCACCTACGACTTTGTCATGGACGGCTTTGAGGCCGGTGGCGGCGGTATGCGCATCCACAACGCCGAGATGCAGATGTCCATGCTCAAGCTCCTGGGCTTTACCGAGGAGCGCGCCGAGTCGCAGTTCGGCTTTCTCATGGAGGCACTCAAGTTTGGTGCGCCCCCGATGGGCGGTTTTGCTCTGGGTCTGGACCGCGTGTGCATGCTGCTCACCGGTTCCGACTCCATCCGCGACGTTATGGCGTTCCCCAAGACGGCCAGCGGCTCCGACCTCATGTCGGGCGCCCCGAGTGCCGTTAGTGGCGCCCAGCTCAAGGACGTCAGCCTGCGTCTGATGTAGGGAAGCGGCTACATATTGCCTGTAACGAGGGAAGGACGCGTGCCTTCCCTCGTTTTTTATACGCCGAGGACGAAGGGACGGGCTTGCCGTCGTGCGCCGGGAAACTACAACCCGGAATCTGCGTCCAGAAGGGGTCGCGCTTTCCCAAAGGGGGTCCTCTGGGAAAGCGCGACCCAGAGTTCGGCATAATAATGGGGCACAGTTTCCGGTTGAGCTGTCAAACGGAAACTGTGCCCCAGAATGAGCGCTCAAAACGGGGCAGGCTTTCCGCAACAACTGTCTGGCGGAAAGCCCGGCCCAGTTTCTTATAGCGAGTCTCTCTGGATTAGCTGCATGTGCATCACGGAGGTGGTGGGCTCGGCACCCTTGATCATGTCGAGCGCAATGTTGGCGGCCATGTGGCCTTCTTCGCGCAGGGGCTGGCGGACGGTCGTGAGCGCGGGGACGCAGCGCGCCGCAATCTCGTGATCGTCGAAGCCGACGACAGAAACGTCCGCCGGAACGGATAGGCCTGCCTCGTTGAGTGCGGTGATGACGCCAGCCGCGATACGGTCCGATCCACAGAGCACGCCATCGAAAGCGATCTCGCGCGCGAGAATCTGGTGCATGGCCTGATAGCCGTCTCCGCTGTTCCAGCCGGTATAGATAACGTTTGCGTCTGGGAGGTCTTCGCCCAAGACGGCGCGGTAGCCACGCAGGCGGTCGACAACAGCGGGGTTGTCTTGCGGTCCCAACACGGCGACGATATCTTTGCGCCCGCGATCCTTCATGGCGAGTGCCGCAAAATGTCCGCCCTCTTCGTCGTCAGAGTAGACCGTCGAGAACACATCGCGATAGGGGTGGCCCTCGAGCTGGCCGCACAACACGGTGGGTACGCCCAGCTCGCGCAGCACCTCGAGCAACTCGCTGCCCTTGTAGGGGGAGACGTCGATCACGGCGTCGAACGAGCGTCGCTCAAAGTGCTCGCGTGCGCGGTTGCGCTCATGCGTAGAAGACGCCTGCAAGATAACGGGCAGATAGGACGACTCCGACAGTTCCTCGGTAATGCCGCTCAAAAACTCGCTATAGGTGGGGTCGCTGAAGAGTTCACTCAGGGGCTCGGTCACGAGCACGGCGATGATTTCCGTGCGCCCGACAGCGAGCGCTCGGCCACGAGCGTTGGGGACAAAATTGACTTCCTTGGCCGCCGCGCGGACGCGCTTTTTGGTTTCCTCGCTAATGCGGGGCGAATCGTTGAGGGCACGCGATGCCGTGGAGCGCGACACGCCGGCAGCTGCGGCAACCTCGGCAAGCGTAGGTGCGGTGCGAACTGGTTGGGTCATGGCGTCTCCTGGAAAATGCGGTCGATGTTGTCGCTGATACGGGCTGGTGCGGATACAGCTTACTATAGTGCGCCTGAACAGCGTTCATGATATCCGGCCACTGGTGGCATTTCACATTCAAGCTGCTGTTGAACATGGCTTGCAAGGGTGGGGCATAGATGGGCGCGGCCGTTGCCCGCCGCCTGGGAATGCTGCTTTGCGCCGAGTTTCGATACTCAGGGTGACATAAGTGTCGCGGTTGTACAACCGGTTGCACCGTTAACCCGGCCAAATCGACCGTTCAGCGGACAACCGGTTGCACAGTTTTTTGCATCGCCCGTAAGATAAGGACAACCGGTTGCACAAGAATCACTACGATGACGAAGGAGCATCACCATGGACGCCATTAACGATTGGGAAAACCAAGCGCTCACCCACAGGAACCGCCTGGCACCCCATGCGTACTTTATGGGTTACGAGACCGCCGATCTCGCCGCTACGTACAGCCGCGAGCTGTCGCGCGGGTTTGTCCAGCTGTCCGGCTCGTGGCAGTTTCGCCTCTTTGAGGGGCCTGCTGCCGTCTCTAACGAGGAGCTTTCCACGTACGAGCCCGAGTGGGATCACGTGGAGGTTCCGCACCTGTGGCAGGTGGACGGCTATGGCAACCTTGCCTACACCGACGAGGGTTTCCCGTTCCCGGTGGACCAGCCGTTTGTTCCCTCCGATGACCCCACGGGCGTGTACCAGCGCATCGTCAACCTTCCCGCCGTTCCTGCCGGCGCTCGCGAGATCATTCGCTTCGACGGCATCGAGAGCTATGGCGAGCTGTACGTCAACGGCCAGTTTATCGGCATGACCAAGGGCTCGCGCCTGTCTGCCGAGTTCGACGTGACCGACGCGCTCGTCGAGGGCGACAATCTGTTTGCGGTCAAGGTCCTGCAGTACAGCGATGGCAGCTATATCGAGGACCAGGATATGTGGTGGGCCTCGGGCATCTTCCGCGATGTGTACCTTATGCAGCGTCCCGCCGCGCACCTGGTCGACTTTAGGTTCCGCACGCACCGCGAGGGCGATACCGCTCTGATTACGCTCGATACGGTGGCCGAGGGCGCTACCCGCGTTGTGTATACGCTCAGCGATGGCGGGAGCGTGGTGGCTACGGGTGAGTGTGTCGACGGCCATGCCGAGTGCAGCGTGACCGATGCCCACTTCTGGAATCCCGAGGACCCCTTCCTCTATGACCTGACGTTTGAGGTCTACGACGGCGACGAGGTCAGCGAGTACGTCCCGCATCGCCAGGGTCTTGCCGAGGTGACGGTCGAGGGCAATCATATCTATCTCAACGGCACTTACTTTAAGATGCATGGCGTCAACCGCCACGATCACGACGATCACAAGGGCCGCGCCGTGGGCCTCGATCGCATGCGCCGCGACCTGGAGCTCATGAAGCAGCACAACATCAACGCGGTGCGTACGTCCCACTACGCCAACGACCCGCGCTTCTACGAGCTGTGCGACGAGTACGGCATCATGCTGGTCGCCGAGACCGATATGGAGAGCCACGGCTTCGAGAATATCGGCAATATCGCCCTGGTCACCGACGACCCGGCATGGGAGCCGGCCTACGTCGACCGCATTGAGCGCCTGGTGATGCAGGAGCGCAACCACGCGTGCATCATCATGTGGTCGATGGGCAACGAGAGCGGCTATGGCTGCAATATCCGCGCGATGTACGCCAAGGCTCACGAGCTCGATGGTCGTCCGGTCCATTACGAGGAAGATCGCAACGCCGATACCGTCGACGTCATCTCCACCATGTACTCCCGCGTGTCGCAGATGAACGACTTTGGCGAGCATCCGTTCCCCAAGCCGCGCATTAACTGCGAGTATGGCCACTCCATGGGTAATGGCCCCGGAGGCCTGTCCGAGTACCAGGAGGTCTTCGATCGCTGGGATTGCATCCAAGGCCAGTTTATCTGGGAATGGTGCGACCACGGTTTGGCTGCTGTGACCGAGGACGGCATTGCCTACGATATGTATGGCGGCGACAACGGCGATTACCCCAACAACAGCAACTTCTGCATCGATGGCATGGTGTTCCCTTGGCAGCAGCCGAGCCCGGGCCTCACTGAGTATGGCCAGGTCATCTGCCCGGTTCGCATGGCCTACGATGCCGAGGCGGGCGAGCTGACCGTCACCAACAAGCGTTGGTTTACCACTCTCGAGGATGTTTGCCTGTCGGCCGAGACCCTGGTGGACGGCGACGTGGTCAGCCGCAAGACGCTCGTGCCCGGTGCGGTTGCCCCCGGCGAGTCCGTCCAGCTGCCACTGGTGATTCGCGAGGCCGCAGTGGGCGAGACCCTGCTGACCGTGCACGCCTACACCATGGCCGCTCGCGCCTGGTGCAAGCCGATGTTCCAGCTGGGCGCAAGCCAGTTTGCCATCGCAAACCATCCGGCACCGGCCATCGCGGCCCCCGCTCGTCCTGAGCTTACGGTCGAGGAGACCGAGCAGGAGATTCGCATTCACTCCCTCAACGGCGAGCTGACCTTCAGCAAAGTCAACGGTACCGTGAGCGAGTGGAAGGCATCCGGTCGCAACGTCATGGCCTCCGGTCCCCAGGTTGGTTTCTGGCATCCGCTCGTCGACAACCACGCTCAGGAGTATGACTCCCTGTGGAAGGACAACTTCATCGATGTAATGCAGACGTCCACCCGCAAGGTTTCTTGGAAGCAGGATGGCAATGCGGTCGTCGTGACCGTGAGCCAGCGTATCGCTCCTCCCGTCCGCGCGTTCGGCATGCGCGTCGAGCTCGTCTACACCGTGCTTCCGAGCGGTCGTGTCGACCTCAAGGTTTCCGGCGAGCCCTACGGCGATTACTCGGATATCATCCCGCGCATCGGCATCTCCTTTGAGGTTCCCGGTTGCGATCGTGCCGTCGAGTGGTATGGCCACGGCCCGGGCGAGAACTATCCGGACTCGCTGCGCGCCAACCCGGTCGGTCATTACCGCACTACGGTCGACGACATGTTCACGCCCTACGTTATGCCTCAGGACTGTGCCAACCGCGAGGGTACCCGCTGGGTTGCCCTGCGCTCGAGCCACGGTGACGGCGTGCTGGTGACTCGTCCGGCCGACGCCGCTTCCAACCCGTTCTCGTTCTCGGCATGGCCCTATAGCTGCGAGGCTATCGATAACGCCAAGCACGTCTACGACCTTGTCAAGGGCGACACGGTTACGGTCAACATCAACGACCAGTTGCTCGGCCTTGGCTCGAACTCTTGGGGTTCCGAGGTGCTCGATTCCTATCGCACCCGTTTTGAGAGCTTCAGCTTTGAGGTGTCCCTGCGACCGCTGACGTCTGCCGATCTGGCTCAGGCGCTGGCACCCATTAAGGAGGCATAAGTCATGCATGTCTTTAACTCGCGCGCCGATTTCGACGCTCAGATGAAGTCCGTCAAGAAGTGGATGCGTACCGGACAGGCGCTCGATGGTGTTGCCGACCTGCAGCACGACGTGGCTTACTCCATCGGCGACTCGTTGGTGTATTGGTGGGTGAACGCCCACGAGGCCGCTACCGCCAATCTGGTCGGTCACCGTCGCTATCATGCCGTGCTCGCCTCGCTCGACGGCGACCTGACTGTCGAGGTGGCTTCTAAGGCCGATCTTACCTGTACGCGCGCCTACAGCGATATCGACGATCGTGAGCGCTTTGAGGGAGCGGGGGAGACCGTGACGATTCCTGCCGGCGGCGTTGCCGTCGTCGAGATCGACGAGGCCTACCGTGTCGTGGCTGATGCCGCGGATCCCCGCGTCGTGGTACTGCACGTGACGGTTGAAGGATATTCCTTCCCCAACAAGTAGTATTCGTCCGCCTGGACGTTTGCTTCGCGCCGTTAAGGGGGATGGCTTTGTTGACTCCCTTTTCCCCATTCCCCTTAGCAGGTGCACCGTCCGTGTTTGCACTTGCAGCTCGGACGGGTTTAGATGACATTTAATAGATGATTGGGAGGGCTTATGAGCTCTGAAAAACGAGGAACGATTGGTTCGTTCGCTCTGCTGGGCATGACGGTCGCCGCCGTGTTCGGTATCAAGAACATCATCAACAACAACGCGGCCATCGGCTTGGCAGCTGCGCCGTCGTTCTTCTTTGCCACGCTTTTGTACTTTGTCCCCTATACCCTGGTTACCGCCGAGTTCGTCGGCCTCAACAAGGACTCCGAGTCGGGCGTGTACGCATGGGTTAAGACCTCGATGGGTGGTCGCTGGGCGTTCCTGACGGCATTTAGCTACTGGTTCGTTAACCTGTTCTTCTTTGCGTCCGTCCTGCCCAACGTCATCATCTACGCGAGCTACGTGTTCTTTGGTGCCAACGCCGAGCTTTCGCAGCTGTGGATCACCATTATCGAGATCGTCGTCTTTGCTATCGCCACGTGGGTTTCGACCAAGGGCGCTAAGTGGATCGGCTCCATTTCCTCCTTCGGTTCGACCGCGGCTCTCGGCCTGACCGCCGTGTTCATCCTGCTGTCCCTGGCTGCTGCCTTTGGCGGCGTTGAGTTCGCTACGGCTCCTACTCCCGCTAACATGGCTCCCGACATGAGCAACTTCGCAACTGCGTGGGGCTTCTTCGGTACGCTTGCCTGGATCATCCAGGGCGTTGGCGGCGCTGAGTCTGTCGGCGTGTTCCTCAACGACCTCAAGGGCGGCGTCAAGGCCTTCGTGCGCACTGTCGTTATCGCCGGCCTGACCATCGGCCTTCTGTATGCAGGCGCTTCGCTGCTGGTTAACCTGTTCATTCCCGAGGGCAGCGTTGCCATCTCCACCGGTATCTTCGACGTATTCGGCGCTGTCTTTGCCCACTTTGGCATTCCCATGGAAGTGTCCACGCGCGTCATTGGCCTGATCCTTCTCGCTGCCACGCTGGGCTCCCTCATGATGTGGACCTCGGCTCCCATCAAGGTTTTCTTCACCGAGATCCCCAAGGGCGTTTTTGGTAGCAAGATCGTCGAGCTTAACGAGCATGGCATTCCCGCCCGCGCTGCCTGGCTGCAGTTCGCCATCGTTGTCCCCATCCTGATCATCCCGGCCCTGGGCTCCGGTAACCTCGACGACCTGCTCATGATCGTCACCAACATGACGGCTGCCACCGCTCTGCTCCCGCCGCTGCTGATCCTGCTTGCCTACTTTATGCTGCGCAAGAACTTCGACACCGCTCCCCGTGACTTCCGCATGGGCTCGCGCAGCTTTGGCCTGGTCGTTGCCGCATTCCTGCTCGTGGTCTTCTGCTTCGTGCTTATCTGCGGCACCATTCCGCTCGATTAGCCGCTGTGGCTGACGCTGGTCTACAACGTTGGCGGTGTGGTTGTCTTCCTGGGCCTTGCCGTGATGTGGTACAACCGCTATATCAACCGTCTGCGCGAGACCGATCCCGAGGCTGCCGAGAGCGAGCTGCGCCCCTCCGTCCTCGACATGATGGAGTAGCGGCTAGGATTAATCTACGGCTGTGGAATAAATCGATTCCCTTTCCTAAGGAGGGGCCTTACGAGGTCCCTCCTTTTGCGTTTTGGGCATGGATTTTGGACCCTGTGGGCAAAAAATGCCAAATATGAGTACTGTTGCAAAATAAGTGCCATATCTATCGGCCGGTTTTGAGCAAAAATGGGCTCAAAATCAATTTATCTAACCCCCTTTAAAGGGCGTTTGACGGTTTTCAACCTCTTCGAATCGCTCAAAGTAGGCAATTTGCTCTCGATTTTGCTGCTACTAAATTGGTGACAGTACTCATATTTGCCACTGGTTGATTTCCGATCTCAGCCGAACACATTGAGCTGATGGCTCGCTCCCGCAGTTAGCCGAACGCCCCCGCGGCCCCTCCTGGGGTCCGGGGGCGCCGTTTTCCCAGTTGAAGGAACGGTGGAGATGTGTTTCGATGGGTC
>DBGBJN010000310.1:0-2676 GCA_048449885.1 Collinsella sp. | reverse complement strand
GCCGCGCCCGTGCGCTCGACATAGGCGACGACGGCATCGAAGGTCACGACGTTCGAGAAGTCGATAATCACATCGGCAGCCGGTGCGTTCTCGAGCTTGCTCAAATCGAAGCCAATCTGGGCCACGATATCAAAAACGGGTTGACCGGCGGCGTCGACAACGCCCTCGGCGGTGGTGCGGATGAGCGAGCCCATGCGGCCCGTTCCCATAATGACGGTCTTAATCAAGCAGACCAGCCCCCTTCAGAGCATCGGTAAGTGCAGAGCGCGTGTCGTCTGCCATGGGGCACAGCGGCATGCGGTAGTTTGCCTCGATCATACCCATCTGGGCGAGCGCCTCTTTGACGGGGATGGGGTTGACCTCACTAAAGAGGGCATTGATGAGCGGCTGGCCGGCAATCTGTATATCGCGGGCGCGCGCTACGTCGCCGTCCAGATAAGCGCGGCACATGTCATGTACGAGCTGCGGCTGCACATCGGCCCACACGCTGATGGTGCCCGAAGCGCCCAGGCTCATGAGCGGTACGGTAAGCGCGTCCTCGCCCGAGTACATGCGGAAGTCGTCTGACAGCAGGTGGGCGATCTTGGCCGCGTAGGCGACGTTGCCCGAGGCCTCCTTAATACCCATGATGTTGGGGTGCGCGGCCAGGCGCTCTACGTTGCGCTCGCTGATACCGCAGCCGCAGCGGCCGGGGATGTTGTACAGGATGCAGGGGATGTCCACGGCATCGGCGACGGTCTTAAAGTGCTGATAGATACCCTCTTCATTGGACTTGTTGTAGTAGGGGGTGATGAGCAGCAGACCGTCGGCGCCCAGGCCCTGGTAAGTAAGCGACTTGGTGAGCATGGTCTGCGTGGAGTTGGAGCCCGAGCCGGCAATGACGGGGACGCGTCCTGCAACATGCTTGACCACGGCGGCGACGACGGAGTTGTCCTCGTCGTCGGTCATCGTGGCGCTCTCGCCGGTGGTGCCCAGGGTGAGGATGGCGTCGGTGCCGTTTTGCAGGTGGAAATCGATAAGGCGCTCGAGTGCGTCAAAGTCGACACTGCCATCCTTTTTAAACGGCGTGACGAGGGCGACGATTGAGCCCTCGAGATTGCGGATGTCCATGTTCTTCTCCTTCGCGTCCGCGATCTGGATGCGTTTGTTCCATTGGGCGGCGACTGCCAGGCGCTCGTCTTGGGCGCGACGGCGGGCACTTTCGGCGCGCGACTTGGCCAGCAGCTCTCGGCCGCTCGGCAGCACGTCGAGCGTGGCAAAGTAATCGCCCGGGCGCTCGGCGCGGCGGATGAGGTCGGCCGAGCCATCGGGGCGCAACAGGACCTCAGCGGAGCGCAGGCGTCCATTGTAGTTGTAGCCCATGGAGTAGCCATGCGCGCCGGTATCGTGGATCACAAGCAGGTCGCCCATGTCGATATGCGGCAGCTCGCGATCGATGGCGAACTTGTCGTTGTTCTCGCACAGATTGCCCGTGATGTCGTAGGTGTCCGTGACGGGCGCTGTGGTCTTGTCGTCGCCACCCGGCTGGCCCATCACCGTAATGTGGTGGTAGGCGCCATACATGGCAGGACGAATCAGATCGACGGCACTGGCGTCCACGCCGATATAGTCCTTGTAGATCTGCTTCTCGTGGATGGCCTTGGTGACCAGGCATCCGTAGGGGCCCATCATAAAGCGACCCATCTCGGTGCAGATCGCCACATCGTCCATGCCGGCGGGGACCAGAATCTCGTCGTAGGCTGCGTGTACGCCCTCACCGATGGCGTGAATGTCGTTAGCCTGCTGCTCGGGCAGGTAGGGGATACCCACACCGCCGGACAGATTGATAAAGGCGACATGTGCGCCGGTCTCGCGCTCCAGGCGCACGGCAAGTTTAAAGAGGATGCGTGCGAGCTTGGGATAGTAGTCGTTAGTGACGGTGTTACTGGCAAGGAAGGCATGGATGCCAAAATTCTCGGCGCCCTTGGCCTTGAGCATGCGGAAGGCCTCAAAGAGCTGCTCGGTGGTCATGCCATATTTGGAGTCGCCCGGGTTGTCCATGATGCCGTTGGAGAGCTGGAACAGACCGCCTGGATTAAAGCGGCAGCTGACCGTCTTGGGGATGGGCCCCGCAACGCGCTCAAAGAACTCGATGTGGCTGATGTCGTCAAAATTGACGATGGCACCCAGCTTGTCGGCGAGCTCAAAGTCGGCAGCCGGTGTGTCGTTGGACGAGAACATGATGTCGTGTCCCGTGATACCCAGTGAGCGGGCGATCATGAGCTCGGTATAGCTCGAGCAATCGCAGCCGCAGCCGTATTCGTTGAGAATGGAGATGAGCGCCGGGTTGGGATTGGCCTTGACGGCAAAGTATTCCTTAAAGCCCGGGTTCCATGCAAAGGCGTCGCGTACTTCTTGCATGTTGCGGCGGATGCCCGCCTCGTCGTATAGATGAAACGGCGTGGGGAACTGCTCGACGATATGCTCGAGTGTCTCCTTGTCCACAAACGGCTGCTTGGCCGCATATGCCTCGTTGGGGGTCAATGCCATGTCCCGTAAACCTCGCTATCCAGACGGCGCCATCTGCGCATCGAATCCGCATAGCGTGGACCCAATGTCCGGATAGCGCTCCCGCATTGCTGCAGACAGTCCTGTGGGTGTTTCCCACAGGCCCACCAGGTTGTTCGTGCCCGAAAA
>DBGBJN010000309.1:0-1608 GCA_048449885.1 Collinsella sp. | reverse complement strand
GATGTGGAGCTCGCGCTCAAGGGTTCGGCCGATTCTCAGACCGCGCTTTTGCTCTGGATTACGAACATCTTGAGAAAATCGTGATGATACCTGCCTATTTGACAAATTCGTTCTATCCCTTTGAGGGGGAGCGTGCTATAGTAGGCGCTTGCATGACCTCACCGTGTCTCAGAGGTGTCATACATTTTTTGCAAGGAACTCGAAAGGAACTCCAGAAGTGGCAAACATCAAGTCTCAGAAGAAGCGTATCCGCACCAATGAGGCAGCTCGCATGCGTAACAAGGCTGTCAAGTCCGAGCTCAAGACGCTGACCAAGCACGTCCAGTCCGCCGTCGCCGAGGGCGACGCCGAGAAGGCCCAGGCTGCCCTCAAGACCGTCACCAAGCGTCTCGACATGGCTGCCGCCAAGCATGTTATCCACAAGAATCAGGCTTCCAACCGCAAGTCCGGTCTTGCCAAGCTCGTGAACAGCATCAACGCCTAAGTTGTAAATTTCACACCAAACAGATTACGCGCATAAATGGAGCCTGTTTTATGGAACAGGCTCCATTTTTTGTACCGCTCGGGTAAGATAGTCCGCATGAATACTTCAATTGACATTTCCCACATCCGCAACTTCTCAATCGTTGCGCACATCGACCATGGCAAGTCCACGATCAGTGACCGTATCCTCGAACTCACCCATACAGTCGACGAACGCGACATGGAGTCGCAGCTGCTCGACACCATGGATATCGAGCGCGAGCGCGGCATCACAATCAAGTCCAATGCCGTTCGCGTGTCCTATGACGCCGACGATGGCGAGACGTATCAGTTCAATCTGATCGATACGCCGGGCCACGTGGACTTTACCTATGAGGTCTCGCGCTCGCTGGCGGCCTGTGAGGGCGCGGTGCTCGTTGTCGACGCCACGCAGGGCGTTGAGGCGCAGACCGTCTCTAACGCGACGCTCGCCATGAACGCCAATCTGGACATTGTGCCGGCCATCAACAAGATCGACCTGCCCTCGGCTCATCCCGACGAGGTTAAGACCGAGATCGAGGATGACCTGGCGATCCCTGCCGATGATGCCGTGTGCGTCTCGGGCAAGACCGGCGAGGGCATCCACGATCTGCTGGAGTCCATTGTCTTTCTGATCTCTCCGCCCAAGGGCGATGCGAATGCACCGCTTAAGGCACTCATTCTGGATTCATACTTCGACGAGTATCGTGGCGTCGTCGCCACGGTGCGCATCTTTGACGGCTCCATCAAAAAGGGCGATACCCTGCGCATGATGCAGGCAAAGGGCGACTTTTTGGTCGATGGCGTGGGCGTCAAGCGTCCCGCCGAGACTCCGGTTGACGCGCTGACGGTCGGCGAGGTCGGTTACGTGGTCACGGGCCTGAAGGACCCCGAGGCCGTTCGCGTGGGCGATACCCTCACGTGGGCGTCGAATCCCTGCCCCGAGCCGCTTCCCGGCTACCGCGAGGCCAAGCCCATGGTCTATACGGGCCTGTTCCCGATCGATAACAAGGACTACGAGAACCTGCGTGACGCGCTCGATAAGCTGCACGTCAACGACCCGTCGTTGGTGTGGGAGCCCGAGACCTCGGTGGCGCTCGGCTTTGG
>DBGBJN010000308.1:0-9457 GCA_048449885.1 Collinsella sp. | reverse complement strand
TTAACGATACCCCAAAAATACTCTTCGACTCGCCGTGCTCTCCCTCAAATGCACAAAGCGCCCCGCGAACGGATGCCCGCGGAGCGCTTGGATGTCCGGACCTTATTTGATACCGCGGCCCAAGTCTTCGGCGATTTTGTCTACGCCCTTAAGCGCGGCACACGTCTTTTTGTTGGAGCAATGCCCCGTGCAAACGCCACCCTGAGCGCAGTCGGCGCAGGTGCCCTTGCGGTAGATGCGCACGCACACGGCGGCAAACGCAATGCCGATAACAGCCAGTACAACAATATCGATAGGTGCCATAGCAAGCCTCCTCTAGTTAACCACCACTTACTTTACCCCATTCTCCACCTACAAAAAGGGACAGGTTTATTTTGTTCGGTTTTATCTGGGGAAACGCCACATCTCCCCACCACATTGGTACAAGGCAACCTATCCGGAATGGGTGAAATCATGATCATAGAGCTCATCTCGCTGCCTCACTCAGCAATAAGGTTTACCCTGGTGCTATTTTTCTCGATACGATAGACGCCGACCTTGCCTGTAACGCCATAATGCTTTTTAAGTAGACCCATCTCCGCAGAATTGGACTCGATTACGATGAGCTTGTCATAACCCGACAGAAGGTTATCCATATTGGGCTCATAGAACGCGCATATGGCATCGGAATGCGGGGCAAACAAATAATATCGAGCCACATACGTGAAGTAGTACGAAGTCATAAGCCCATCGCGATCGGAACCGAACAGCAAATAACGAGCACCGTCTTCTTTACCCGATGCCGGCCAGCGATCACCGACGACATCTCGGACCGTCGCCGGAAGCGAAGTGTCGTATGTCTTTGTATTGAATAGCATGCCGTTGTATTCACTCGTCAAAAGGCCAAGCGACAAGGCGATGCAGCCCATTACAACCTGTTGGTATCGCCGCTTATGTAACGGCGTTGCATGGCAGGGGGAACCATCGGACCGGAATTTCATCTGCCCCTCAAGCTCAACGGTAACTGCCATCGCCAGGCCGCCGACAAACAATGCAATGATGCTGCAAGCATAACGATCGAATCCAGCAAGCCTCAAGGCCTCGTCCATTGGCATCGAGAAAATGTACATGGCGAGAATACCCACATAGTAAACAATTGTCATGAAATCAAGCGCAACCAGTGCGCGGCGCACATGTGTCAACTGATGCCCAAAGCGCCACCGAGCAGCCGCTAGCAATGCGACAACAGCCAAGTTGCCGAGCAGGAAACCGAGCGCAGGCCTGGTAGTTAAATCGATGGAGGTCGCAAAAAACGTCGAGACGACCTGCGCGATCTGGGCAGTATTCTTACCGCCGACCACCGCCGCGTGAGCAGCATCGCCCACATCGAACTTATTCTTGACGCCCGCGAGCGCCGTGGCCATGTGCCAACTCCACATCAGATAAGTGGAAAAACCCAAAACACCTGCGACGGCAGTTGCACCAAACCAGCGCAGGCGAGCGTTCCAGCTGCGATTCCTGAGAGCAACGTGTCCGCGCGCTAAATGGTAAGCGAGCACAAATGCAACGAATACGACGCCCGTCGACTTCACCACTATGAGCTCCGCCATCAACGGCACGAGCAACTTGAGCTCGCGGCGAACATCACCGTTATAACGATCCACGACTGCCCAGCACGCCATCGTGAGGACCGGGAGCACGAAATCAACCAAAAGGTTATTAATGCGAATCGTTACATTGAAAAACGTAAGGAGCGAGCAGCCAGCCCCTAACACCGCATATGGCAGAAACGAACGGCGATTGCGCACAATACCAAGAACAGCATAAAAACATGAGAAGATAAAGGCTGCCTGAACAACGAGCATTGTTCCCTCGGCATGGCCTAAAAACGTGCATGCGCAGTACAGCAGTGAAGTTGTGCCAAGCGGATAGTTGAAAAACTCAACGAGACCACTTGACGCCGTGGGGAAAGCCCCCGTCTCCAGCATGACCTTGAGCGCTATAGCCCAATGCGTAAAGTTATCGTAATGCTCGAGACGCGCCGACAGCAGGGGCCACAGAAAGATCAACATACCTAGGAGAAAACACGCGTCAGGGAGACCAAAGGGCAATCTAGCAAGACCACGACCATGGAGACAGGGCACTGCCGCTGCACCGGCAATGGCGCCCACCACAACCACCCCCCAGGTGGCAGGGGCAAGCGCACCCACGATTCCACCGGCATACGTGACGACCCCCATGACACACAAGGCACACGCGGGAGCGAAATGCACATCCGTCTCGGTCAAACGATGGATCCAATAGCACAGACCGAAGAGCGCTAGCAGGAACAGCGCCGCACGGCCGAAGGCAGCAATAATCAGCATGCAGCGTCTCCTTCGACATGAGCAGAATCGCGACTGGTCCGCTCCGCATCCCGCGAATCGCCGCATCGATCGCTATCACGCCTGGAGCGGCGGCGGGACCTCCATACGCGGTAACACGAAAGAAGCGCCCTTATCCTCATGCGGACAATACGCACGATATCGTCATAGGTGGTGTTCCAGCTATCAAGCTCCTCGGCGATGCCCGTTTCGCGATCGTACAGCAGCTGATCATAGATGCGACGTTCCTCGAGCGAGCGGTGCTCGATTCGAAACGCCGCGTACCACGGCTCATCATCGCCACATTTGGATTGAAAGAGGCGCACAAGCCTACCAGAAACGCATGTGCAATAGCGACCATCTCCCAAGCGCACCGCAAAGCTGCGTAGCTCCTCGGGAAAGGGATCATCGATGCGCACGAGTACACCACCGTCTGACATGTTGATAGCACGCCCCGCGAAAACACCCACAGGACCCTCGTCATCCATTGCGTCCGAGCTGCAATCGAGGGAAACGCCACCTTCGACCACGGCTTCACCGGTGTCCTCGGCTAGCTTCGACCACTCATCCTCAACCGACAGCGCCGTCAGCACCGCAGGTTCGTCTACGGAGATGCGAGTACTCTTGCGCGGCATGGACCGACCACCCGAAAAGGCAATAGCATACAAAAGGGCAATCAAGTTGTAGCACAACCAATAGATGATCACGGAACTGTACACGAGCGCCATGCCATACTTTCCCCATATAAATCTGATAATAGCTGCAACCGAGAGCACCACGAGCAACAGGTGTGGGAGCATGTTCCACAGGCTACCGCTGCGATTGGTCGTCTTGTCTTTACGCGTAACTTTGAACTTGGTCTCGCGGATACCGAGCGTCTCAAGAAATACGGGAATAATAAGTGATGGCGCCAGCGTGGTGTCGATGATTTGACTCCATTTCTGACTGCGAACATTGCTCGAAAGCAATTTCATAGACCTGCTATAAAAGAAATAGCTCGGCAGCCAAAAAATTAGTAACTGCCAGAGTGTGCAGTTAACCACTTGGAAGTCAAACAAGGCAAACATAATGGGCGCAAGAATGAAGATGATGCGGTTGAAGAATGACCACCAGTACAGAAAACTGCACAGATAGGTAATGCGCGCGGAAAAAGAAATCTTGCGGGAAAAGATGACACCCGTGTTTTGGATGCTCTGAATCACACCGCGCGCCCAGCGGATGCGTTGGTGCACCATCGAGCGCACATCCGTCGTCGAGAGGCCGTGAGCTTCGACCTTATCAGTGGCATAGGTAATATAACCCGCCATCTGCAGACGACAGCTCGTCTCAAAATCTTCGGTGATCGTATGATACGGAAACCCGCCAATCTCCTCCATACCGGCGCGCGAAATCACGGCATTGCTACCGGTGTATGCGCAGGCGTTGGACGAGTTGCGCATCTGGTTTACCTCGCGTGAGAAGAAATCTTGCTCATTAGGAATCTTGTCCTCGGCGTACAGATTGAACTGAAAAAGATCAAGATTATAGAAGCTTTGCGGCGTCTGAATCAGACCGACTTTAAGGTCCTCATTGAGTTCGTCCTCGGAACGATAACGCCATGCGCCGGTCGCGCCATCCTGAATATAGCGAGGCAGCAAGAAATAGGGCACGGTATCTACGAGAAAGCTGCTACGTGGAATCATGTCGGCATCGAACGTCGCGATCAACGGTGAAGTCGTGTGCCTTAACGCGTTGTTGAGGTTGCCCGATTTGGCATACTTGTTATCCTCGCAGGGGATATAACCAATCCCAAGTTCAGCCGCAAGGGAAGCGACCTCTTTGCGGCAGCCATCGTCAGCAAAATAGACGTGCACCCGAGAACGATCGGGATAGTCCATGTAGGTACAGGCGTTCGCCGTCTTGAACAACACGTCAGTCGGCTCGTTGTGCGTAGCGATTACCACGTCAACGTCGGGATAGTCTTCGGGCAAGATTTTCGGCATAACGAGATGTCCGCTGTCGGCCTTAACCTTGCGGTAGTAAAGTTCGAAGGTCGTAAACGCGGTTACTGTCTCAGCGATGAGCAGCAAGACCGCAAAAACCATCTGGGGAATCCCCTGATCAAACGGCAGGGTGAACAGCAGACGCCATAGCAGATAGATGACCATAAGGACTGCAGTGACGATAAAGGTCGTCACATCGCGCTTCCGTGCCCCCTGTTTTTCCACCACGCTTTTCTTGGCTTTCTTAAGCTCATGAACGTTCACGGAATCATTCCCCTATTCAAAGACCCATGACTGCTGGATACGGTAGTTAGCAAAGAACAATGCCGTATCAACAAACGGTTTGATGATGAAGACCGGTATGGGCAGTGCAACGGAAATCAAGAGGACGAGAGCTGCGCTCGCCAACATACAAGCTGCGCACAGGGCAATATAGCGGCAAAGGCTCCGAGAACAGCTGGAATTATCCGCTTTGAAGACGATATTTCGATTCAGCATATAGTTGACAAATGCCGAGACGACCCGCGCAACGACGGTTGCCCACACGATGGCTGCGCTGGTCGCGACACCATGCGACCATAGGAGTACGAGCGCAGAGAACAGTGCCCAATCCAACAACGATGTGCAGAGCGAAGAGAGCGTGTAGCGCGCAAACGCAGAGAATAAGACACCGAGCACGCGAAGCGAATCAACAACGGGACGGAAATGTGATGCCTTGTTGTCACCCTCGTAGACCGTGGTAATGGGAACCTCGAAGATGCCACCCGCACGCCGCGCCAGCACAAGCATCTCTGTCTCGAACTCATATCCGTCTCGCACCACAGCGAGCATACGGCGCATAAGCGACGCCGGAAGGCCACGTAAGCCCGTCTGCGTATCACTCACATCGACACCGCAGAGCACGCGCATGGCCCCAAGCATAAAATTGTTACCGAGCTTACTGCGCGCAGGAACGCCATTACCGTCAAATCGGCGACAGCCAAGCACCAACGAGTCCTGGTGCAGACCGAGTTCGCGCGCAACGGCGCGGATATCGGCAGGCAAATGCTGACCATCGGCATCTGCCGTGACGGCCCCCGCAACAGTCGGGACCTGTTCCAAGAGATAAGAAAAGGCAGTCTTGAGAGCCGCACCTTTGCCGCGGTTGAGCCCGTGGACAAGAACCGTAGCACCAAGCGCGCGGGCGCGGTCAAACACCACAGAACAGGACGCGCTGCTCCCGTCATCCACCACAACGATCGGTCCCGGCCATCCGAGCACGAGCTCCTCAAGTAGTGCGGCCAGCCGACCACTCGGCTCATACGCGGGAATCACCAAAGCTATCCTATTGTCGATATCTGCCATGATCAAATGGATTCTCCAACATAATGAATCGATTTGCGGACGTCGATTATAACGAAATTGCCTAGCGGTTAAAACAAAAGCCCGAGTGTCGCTGGGACACCCGGGCTCGTGAAAAGGGGCTAATCCTTATTCGGACTTAAGCGGAAACTGCGGCGGAAGCAGTGTTGGTCTCGTCCTCGTCGGTCCATGCATGCTTGGGCATGGGACGGAAGATCTGGAAGAGCATCGCAACCAGCAGCACGATGGCCACAATCGTCCAGATACCAAACTGTCCCAGAACAAGCAGGTTATAGAACTGGTTGATGAACAGGCCGATAACCCAAGCGAAGGCGCACTCGTAGCCGATGGCGATCGCGGTCCACTTGCCGGAGTCCATCTGGTTGCGGATGGTGCCCATGGCGGCAAAGCACGGAGCGCACAGCAGGTTGAAAGCGCCAAAGGCAACGCAAGCGCCCATGGTGGGGAACATGCCGGCAAACGCGGTCCACAGGCTCGGGTCGGTCTCGGCGGCGTCGGCAACCGACAGCAGCGAGCCGGCAGTGGCGACGACGTTCTCCTTAGCGACAAGGCCAGAGACAGTCAGCGCAGTTGCCTGCCAGGTGCTAAAGCCGAGCGGGGCGAAGATCCAGGCAACCAGATTGCCCAGCATGGCGAGCACGGAGTAGTCCATGAACTCCTCGGGAATGCCGTCCATCGCAGGCAGGAAGCCAAAGGAGCCGTTGTAGCTACCAAAGTTGGACAGGAACCACACCACAACGGTAGAGGCGAAGATGACCGTACCGGCCTTCTTGATAAAGGCCCAGCAGCGCTCCCACACGTGCAGTGCCCAAGAGCGGATCGCCGGGAAGTGGTAGGCGGGAAGCTCCATAACGAACGGCGTCGGGCGACCGGCGAAGAGCTTGGTCTTCTTGAGCATGAGGCCCGAGGCGATGACGGCAAAGACGCCCAGGAAGTAGAAAAGCGGGCTGATCCATGCGGCCGTGGTGGAAGAATCGCCAATGATGGAGCCCATGAGCAGGGCGATGATCGGCAGCTTGGCGCCGCAGGGGATGAACGTGGTGGTCATGACCGTCATGCGGCGGTCCTTCTCGTTCTCGATGGTCTTGGTGGCCATGACGCCGGGGACACCGCAGCCCGAGGACACGAGCATGGGGATAAAGGACTTACCGGACAGGCCAAAGCGGCGAAACACGCGGTCCATGATGAAGGCGACGCGGGCCATATAGCCGCAGTCCTCCAGGAAGGACAGCATCACAAAGAGCAGGAACATCTGCGGCACAAAGCCGAAGATGGCACCCAGGCCGGCGACGATGCCGTCGCAGACCAGCGAATCGACCAGGCCACCGTCCTCGGTGCCGCCCGCCACAAGGGCGTCGTGCACCACGGTGGTGATACCCGGGACATAGGGGCCGTACTGCGCCGGGTCGACCGAGTCGGCATCGTCGCCCGCAGCCTCGACGGCCGCGTCGTAGGCGTCGCGGCCCTGACCGAGCACATACCAGCCGTCGGTGCCGAAGAGCTGGTCGTTGGTGAAGTCGGTCACCGTGCCGCCCAAGGTAGAAACGGCGATGTAGTACACGCAGAACATGATGACGACAAAGATCGGCAAGCCCAGGATACGGTTGGTAACCACGCGGTCGATCTTCTCGGAGGTGCTCATCTTGGCCGGGGCCTTGGTGAGGCACTCATCGATGATGTGCGCGATGACGCCATAGCGCTCACCGGTGATGATGGACTCGGCATCGTCGTCGCAGTCCTGCTCGCACTGGGCGACCAGCTCCTCCACGCGAGCGGCCTTCTCCTTGGTGAGGTTGATGAGCTTGCAGGCGTCTGCATCACGCTCGAACAGCTTGACGGCGTAATAGCGGCGCTTGTTGGCGGGAACGCTCGCCGGAAGGTTGTTCTCGATGTGCGTCAGAACGTCCTCGATGGAGGAGTCGAACTTGTGCTCCGGCACCTGCCCCTTGGAAGCAGCGGACTTTTTGACCTGCTCGAACAGCTCCTTGATGCCCTTGTTCTTAAGGGCCGAGATCATCATGACCGGGCAGCCGAGCTTCTTGGAGAGCTTGTCCGTGTCGATCTTGTCGCCGTTCTTCTCGACCAAATCGGCCATGTTGAGGGCGACGACCACGGGCAGGCCGGTCTCGATAACCTGAAGCGCCAGGTACAGGTTGCGCTCGAGGTTGGTGGCGTCGACCACCTGGACGACCACATCGGGCTCGCCGCTCATGAGGTAGTCGCGCGAGCACTGCTCCTCGGGGCTGTAGGGGGAAAGCGAGTAGATGCCGGGGAGGTCCGTAATGGTAACGTTCTTGTCGCTTAGGAGCTTGGCTTCCTTTTTCTCAACCGTGACGCCGGGCCAGTTGCCAACGTAGCCGTTGGCGCCGGTGATCAGGTTGAAAAGCGTGGTCTTGCCGCAGTTGGGGTTACCCGCCAGCGCGACATGGATCTGAGAATCCGCCATTCAATCCTTCTTCCTTGTGTGCCTGCGCTGCTTTCTCCGCGCGGGCTGGATAATGTGCTTCAAAAATGCTGCATTAAGTTAGAAATACCTAACTTTATCTGCAGAAATATACGCCGCGAGCCCTTACTGGACCTCGACGACGGCCGCCTCCTCCTTGCGGATGGAAAGCTCGTAGCCGCGCACGTTGATCTCGACCGGATCACCGAGTGGCGCAACCTTCACGACCTTGAACGAAGTGCCCTTGATGAGCCCCAAGTCCATAAGGTGGCGGCGAAGCGCACCCTCACCGTGAAGCTTGACGATGGTAGAGCTCTCGCCCACCTTAACGTCACCCAACGTCTTCATCCTCTTGTCCCCCTTTCGGTTTTTATCAAATGCTGCAGACTAACCGACGGTCATGATGTGCATGGCAACCTTGGAATCGATGCCAAAGCGTGCGCCCAGCACCGTGACGATGATATTGGCACCACTCGAGCTCACCACGTGGATTTCGTTGCCCTCGACAAAGCCGAGGTCCTTGAGGTGGTGTTTCATGTCCTCATTGCCCTTTACACGAGACACGCGCACGGTTTCGCCCGCTTTTACCATCGAAAGCGGCATGGCCGGCATCTGCGGTCCGCAAGACATGAGTTGCTCCTAACGTCAGTTCGTCCTCAACATCGACGCGATAAAAGTTAACCACGTCTATGTTCGCTTTAGTAAACTAGCACGCGGTTAACTTTTTGGAAAGGGTCCCCATTCAGATTTCGAAAAAGTTTCCTATACGAAACAAAAAGGCGCGGCAAAGGACCATCCTTTACCGCGCCCTATCATGCTTAAAGCGAGAGGTTTCTGATCGACGTAACGCACGAGGCCTCATCCACGCCCGAAACGCGGAACACGATATCCTCGCCGCACTCGCCATAGAGGGCCATGAGCCCCATGACATCGCGGCCATCCGTGTGGCGATCGCCGATACTGACTGACACGTCGCTACGATGCTTGGCAATGATGTCATAGAGCAGCGCAACCGGGCGGGCATGTAGTCCCAACGGATCTTTAATCGTCTTTGTAAACTCGACCATGTCCCCTCCCACGACATCGCACATTCGGCCGGCAAAACCCAGCCACGTGGTAGTTATTGTAGCGTTAGATGCTTGTCGAGAGCCCCTCCGGATACCCCGTGGTCAAAAAGTGGCAAATATGCCTTGATTATTGACTTTATCCGAACACCTCCCACATTCATCCGCACATGTGCGGATGAATGTGGGAACCCGATACCCTGAGGGCCGGACCGGCCGGCCCCGGGAGATCGGAGGACGGCATGTCCGGAAAGAGAAAGAAGG
>DBGBJN010000307.1:0-16539 GCA_048449885.1 Collinsella sp. | reverse complement strand
ACGTGGCCAAAGTGAAGGCCCTTGTTGCCGTAGGGCTCGCCGGCGGTAACGATGGCGCGGCGAGGCCAGCTGGGACGGTCGTTCATGGAGTATTTGGATGCCATGGGACTCCTTCGCATATGGTGAGAGCGCAGCCGGGCGCAAGGCCTGGCGGCGCGGTGGTCAATTCGTGCATATCGTTCGACATTATCGCACATGCGGACGGGCACGTGGCAGGGGCGCTATCCTAAGATGCTATGAATGAGATTTCCAACATACATGCGTTTGAAGACGAGGATTTTCTGCACGCCTGCTTTGTGTGGGGGATGGCCGTAGTCGGCGTGTTTGCCGTGTGCCTGGTGCCGGTGTTTATGCTGCTGGGTGGGCCTGCAGACTTGGATGCGGCTGACGCGGGCGGCTGGACGGCTGTCTTGGGCTGGATAGTCGGCTTGGCTGCGGTTTCTGCGGCGTCATTTGCCGTGCACGAGCTGGTGCACGGTGTGTTTTTTAAGCTGCTGGCGCCTGCGGGCGCGCAGGTGACCTTTGGGGCGAATCGCGAGACGGCGATGATCTATGCCTGCGCCGAGGGCGTGGTGTATTCGCGCCGGCGGTACGTGGCGGTTTGCCTGGCGCCGACGGTTGTTGTGACGGCGGCGTTTGCCCTGGGATTTGCGTTCTCGGGCTATCCGCTGCTGTGCTACCTGGCGGCCGGCTTGCATTTGTCGGGTTGTGTGGGCGATTGGTATTACGTGCGGACCATTTTGCGCGACCGCCGCATTGTCGCCTGCGAGGATACGTCCTTTGGCGTGCGCTTTTTCGGGTGAGGAGATGTCGATGAAGCCGTTGTTGCTGCATGCGTGCTGTGCGCCGTGCTCTCTTGAGCCGGTCCGCCTGCTGCGCGAGGAAGGGTTTGAGCCCACAATCTGCTGGACAAACCCCAATATTCAGCCGCACGATGAATGGCAGCGGCGTTTGGACGAGCTGCGCCGGTGGTGTGCCGATGGCGACATCGATCTTATCGAGGCGGGGGAGGACCGGGGGCGCTGGGAGGCCGGCGTGGCCCCGCTGGGCGCCGATCGAGCCCGTCGCTGTCGCGCATGCTATGCCCTGCGTCTGGCCGAGGCGTGCCGTGTGGCCCAGGAGCGCGGGTTTGAGTTTGTGGGCACGACGCTCGCCGTCTCGCCGTACCAGTTGTTCGAAACCTGCAATGATGTGTTGGAGCGTCTGGCTGCTGCCCGCGGTCTCACTCCGGTGATTCGCGATTTTCGCCCGTATTACCCCGAGGCCACGCGTCGTTCGCGCGAACTGGGCATGTATCGGCAGAACTACTGTGGCTGCCGCTTCTCGGCTGTCGAGGCGGCCATGGACCGCGCCCGCATCCGCGACGAGCGCAAAGCGTCCAAAAAGTAGTTCTTTTGGGCTGGGGCTTTGAGCTGTCTGTGCGGTACGGTCGTTTTTGGGAAAGTCGATTTAATTAAGCGTGTGATCGTGGCTCGCTTGATACCAAACGACGACTCCTATGATTCTAATCCTCCGTTTGTTAAACATCAGATCCGGACTTGCTGTTGCATATGAATGGGACGACAGCACAATCATGTCGTTTCCTTCTGCAAATCGCCTAATTACCGGTGTTTTACCGTCTGCGAGCGCCAATACAGCACAGCCGTTCCAAGGCTTTGCGGTGGTATCGACAAGTAGTAAGCTGCCGGGAGGGTAAATGCGGGACATTTCGTCACCTTTGATTTTAACGAAAACGCTATGTGGGTGACGCTTGGCTACGTCTACAGGCGCGCTAGCATTTTGTTGGCTGTGCGTGATGCGGCGCTTTTGCGATTCAATATCGATGACGGGAAATGCGCCCTCCATTTCGTGGATAGCAGGGTCTTCGTCGGTGACGATTCTTTTATTTGCGAGCTTTACGGCCAAACCGTTTTCCTCGCCAACAAGTTCATCGCGGGTGCAACCGAAGAGCGCTTGTAACTTTTCGATATGGCGCTCACGGGGGGCATACCGACTTTTTTCCCAACGACAAACGGTCTCTTTAGATACCCCCAACATCTCTGCAAGTTGCGCCTGACCAAGGTGCTCCATGGTGCGGAGTTTACGAATATTTGCCCCGAAGCCCATGGCTATAGATCCTCTCGCCACAGAGGGAGGCATAGACAGTTTGTGCCACCATAGCCTTTGGTGAGCTCGTCAATGGATAACGGGAATAATTCCATTCCTGCTTTCTCAAGCGCTTCGTTGGTCCAAACGTTTTCTTCATATACGCATAGTTTTCCTGGCGAGAGCGCAAGGATAGACGTTGCGTTGTTCCGGCGCTCTCTTTCGTAGGCGGTTTGATTCCCGCCTCCGCAGTCAATTACTTTTATTGGTTCGCAACAGGCTGCAGAGAGTATTTCCGGAATCGTGCGATCGATAGGAGTGATCGTAAGGCCCTTTCCGGATCGTTTTAGTTGAATGCTGTATGCATCAACGGCATTGCATATCTCACGATCGATGAGGAACGCGTCGTGATCAATTCTACTTATGAACGTATCGAGGTGGATACGCAGCCCGTCAGAGGGGACTCGAATCGCAATTAGCTCGGTGGTCTGGAATTTATTTGAGGTCAGGAGCTCTTTGGCAAGTGACTCGACGGCGGCGGGTTCAGTTCGGTCAGAGATTCCAACTAATAATGTCTTAGCACTGATAACAAGAATGTCTCCGCCTTCGATATGGTAACTACTCCTGTTCAAATCACATACCGGGGTTTCTCCCATGATCTTGTGGTGGGTGAATATCTGCCGGTATAAGGCGACCTCACGATCACGCTCAGGCCAATACATATGATTTAGGATGATGCCGTCTCCGACTACCACAGCAGGATCACGAGTGAAAAAAAGCGTGTTGAGGGGATTGACCAAGAGCGAGGCGGGGTCAAATTGCTCGTGCACGAGCGCCCGTAGTGTTTCCGACTGGTTTGAACATAGCTCAGTGTCTCCAAAGCGAATGCCGTTAAGTACTATATTCACCAATTCCTGGGTGTTCTTAGCGTTCTCAAACAGCTGGGTTATTGTCTCGAGGAACTCTCTGCCTGTTGCCCCACTGCAACGGAGGTAGTCATCAATAAAACATTTAAGTGATTGGGGCTCAGTTTCAAGTGAGTCTTCGAGAAGGTCCCTAATTTCAATGGTTTCTACGCCATGCTTCTCAAGCAATTGAACCATGGAATCGTGCTCATATATTGCTTTGTCGAGGTCAAAACGACCGCTCCATTTTCGCAGGGAGAAAACTTGGCTGAAGTCGGCATCAGGGTAGTTTTGTGTTTCAGTTCCTGGTCGATGGACAAGTACGGCTTTTAAATGACCGATTTCATTTGTTATGTGTACGCCTTGCATGTCTGTCTCCTGTCCTGCTGGTTTTTATATAAGGCTAAGGCAGGTTCTTTGTTGTGTTGCGGAAAAGTTAAAAGACGTATGTAATTGATAAATAACATCAATTTTAAATATCAGATTGATTAATAACGTCACTTTAGCTGCCGTTCATAGGTGAAAAGCGACACGATGGCGATGGTTGGCCGACCACCGCTGAGCAACCTCATACATTTATGGTGCCAGCTGGATAGATGGGAAAAGGAATGAAGGAGGAGATATGGCAGCGGAAAGTTCGAAAGGCATCAAGCAGTTCAAGGTCCCGCACGTATATGCGATCATCTTTGCGCTTATGGTCATCTTCGCTGTTCTCACGTGGATTGTTCCCTCTGGGTCCTATCAGCGTCAGGAGGTGAACGGTCGTGAAGTCACTGTCGCAGGTACGTATGAGCAGAGTGAAAAGACATATATTGACGAGGAAACCGGGGATGAAGTAGATCTCAGACAAGGCGTCTTCGATGTTCTTCAGGCTCCAACGCGCGGTATACAAGAGGCAATTGAGGTCGTTGCATTCATCTTGATTGTGGGCGGTTCGTTTCAGGTTATTACTAAAACGGGCGCTATCACGAGCGGAATGGGTCGTGTCGTTCGCCGCTTTAAGAACAAAGACATTCTAATTATTCCTATTGCGATGGTTCTCTTTGCATTGGGCGGAACGAGCTTTGGCATGGCGGAAGAAACTCTCCCGTTCTTTGCGATCTTCATGCCAATTATGATGGCTATGGGCTTCGACTCGATGACGGCGTTCATGGTCGTGTTCGTTGGAGCGCGCACGGGTTACATCGCCTCAACGATTAATCCGTTTAATGTTCTCATTGCGCAAGGTATTCTTGGTATTCAGGGCAACCCCCAGCTGTGGCTGCGTATGATTGCCTGGGTTGTTTTGACTGCCGTTGCAATTACTTGGGTTGTCCTCTATGCACGAAGGGTAAAGAAGAACCCTGAGTCATCGATCACATTTGAGGATGATATCGCCAAGAAAGTCGAGTTCGCTGCCGATGAATCTGCCCTTGACGCGGAATTTACGGGTCGTCAAAAAGGCGTGCTTGCGGTATTTATCGCTGGTATGTGCCTTATCATCTGGGGACTTGTGACCCAGGGCTGGTATATGAACGAGATTTCTGCGGTCTTTTTGGCCATGGGCCTGTTGGCTGGTGTTATTGCGGGCTTTAGTCAGGACGTCATCGCTCAGGAATTTGTTGCGGGTATCGCTGACTTTGCTTTCTCGGCAATTGTCGTTGGACTTGCGCGTGGCATCCTTGTCATTGCCTCTGACGGCATGATCATCGATACCATCCTCAATGCGCTCGCCACTGGTCTGGGCGGCATCCCGGCGGTTCTCTTTACTACGCTTCTTTATGCGGTTGAGAACCTCCTGGCGATTCTGGTTCCCAGCTCATCTGGCCTTGCAGCACTGACCGCTCCCATTTTTGGACCTTTGACCGAACTCATGGGCCTTAATCCCGAGGCCGCCGTGTGGGCTCTCTCCATGGGTAGCGCGACGATGTCTTTGATCTGTCCTACTAGCGCCATTCTTGTAGCGGGTTTGGGCGTGTGCAAGATCAAGCTTGGCCAGTGGTGGAAGACCGTTTGGAAATTCTTCTTGGTCGTGTCGCTCATCAATATCGTATTCGTAGCAATCTCGGGACTTATTGCCCTGTAGGTTTCATGGCTGAAATGGAGTAACAGGAATGTCTAAAGGACTGAATGTACACAGCGAGATTGGTAAGCTCAAGAAAGTTGTGCTTCACCGCCCCGGTCGTGACCTTGTGAACGTAAAGGCAGAAGAGTTCGATGATGTCTGGATTCACGACTGTTTCTATCTTGATGTGGCTCAAAAGGAGCATGATGCCTTTGCGGATCTTCTGAGGAGCGAAGGTGTTGAGGTTCTCTATATGGAGAAACTCGTTGCTGAAGCGCTGGATGCATGCCCCTCGGCTCGCGCTGAGTTTACCGATACATTTATGGCTGAGAGCGGGATTGTCAATCCTATGCTTGAGCAGGCTGTTCGTGAAAAGCTCGACGCTATTTCAGATTCGTATCAGTTTGTACTTGAGGCTATGGGGGGGTATCGTTATCGTGACCTTGAGCTGCCTCGCGTTTCGACTACGCTTAGTATGATGGATAATGAGGATGCGAAGCCCGATGATTTGGTGTTGAAGCCTCTTCCGAGTTCATATTTCTCTCGCGATCCTCTTGCTTCCGTGGGCAAAGGCGTTCTGCTTCACCATATGTATTGGAAACAGCGAGATCGTGAAGTGCCCTTCTACGAAGCGATTTTCAAATACCATCCCGATTATGCAGGGACTCCGATTTGGTACGACCATAAGAATCCCTGGCATATCGAGGGCGGTGATGTGCTTAACATTAACGCTCATACCTTGGCTATTGGAATTAGCCAGCGAACTGAGGCGGCTGCGATTGAGGAGCTTGCAAAGAATTTGTTCTGGGGATCTGGGAATTCTGAGATCGATACCGTTTACGCTATTAAAATCCCCAACGGCTATGCTTACATGCATCTTGACACCGTTTGCACCATGGTGGATTTCGATAAGTTCACAGTTTATCCCGGTATTTTTGAGACCCTTCGTGTTTATCGTCTGACTCGTGGTGACTCTGAGGGAATGGTCGCTGTTCAAGAGATTGATGACACGCTTGAACATATTCTTGAAATGGCTACTGGCGTGGAGAAGGTGCAGCTTATTGAGTGCGGTGCCGGCGATATGGTTGAGGCATCTCGTGAGCAGTGGAACGACGGGTCGAACACTCTTGCCGTTGCTCCTGGTAAAGTCTGTGTTTACGAGCGCAATGTTGTCACAAATGATGAGCTCTACAAGAACGGTTTGGAACTTTTGGTCGTTCCCTCCGAGGAACTGTCCCGCGGTCGTGGTGGCCCGCGCTGCATGAGCATGCCCTTCTGGCGCGAAGATATTTAGTTGCAAATCCACTGTGATGGGAGATGGCGAATATGGGTGTTAATATCGCTGGGCGCAGTTTTCTGAAGCTGCTTGATTACACGACGGAAGAGATTGAGTATCTGCTTGAGCTTTCTGCTAACTTCAAAAGCATGAAGCGTGCCGGTGTTCCGCATAAATACCTTGAAGGCAAGAATATTGTTTTGCTATTTGAGAAGACTTCCACGCGTACTCGCTGCGCCTTCGAAGTTGGTGCACTTGACCTTGGCATGGGTGTAACTTATTTGGATCCGGGCTCGTCTCAGATGGGCAAAAAGGAGTCGATTGAGGACACGGCCCGCGTCCTTGGCCGCATGTATGACGGAATTGAATACCGCGGCTTTGAACAGGCGAAGGTTGAGGAGCTTGCTGCAAAAGCTGGGGTTCCCGTTTGGAATGGGCTGACTACTGAATTTCACCCGACTCAAGTGCTTGCCGATATTCTGACCATGCGTGAAGAGTTTGGAGAGATTAAGGGCAGGAAACTTACATTTTTTGGTAAGGCGGCCGGAAACGTCGCTGATTCGCTCATGGTCATTTGCGCTAAGCTCGGCATTAACTACTGTTCTTGCGGCCCAATCGGGGGAAATTCGGAGGGGGCTACATCCTATGATCCTGAACTCCTTGCAGAATGTAGTCGTATTGCGGCCGAGCATGGATCGACGATTACCATTACAGAGGATATTGAGGAAGGCGCTCGTGATGCCGATGTAATTTACACGGATGTTTGGGTTGGCATGGGTCAGCCTGCAGAGCTGTGGGAAAGCCGCATTAAGCTCATGTCGCCGTATCGTGTGACCGCTGAGGTGATGTCTATGGCAAAGCCCGAGGCGATTTTCCTCCACTGCCTTCCGAGCTTCCACGATACTAATACTACTGTTGGTGCCGAAATTGCTGAGAAGTTTGGAGTTACCGAAATGGAAGTCACGGACGAGGTTTTTGAGTCCGATAAGTCTCGTGTTTTCCAAGAAGCGGAGAATCGCATGCATACGATTAAGGCGGTGATGTACGCAACGCTTAAGTAGCGGGGCGTTGAGAAAACAGTCGCAAATCTGTTTCCATACTATATTTCTCTCAACAAGCTGATAGGATACAGGGGAGAATGATGCGCGCGTCAGTCGATTTTTTCGACTGACGCGCTTTGTGAAAGAGGCAAAGATGCGTACCGATGATTTTGACTACAACCTTCCCGAGGAACTGATTGCCCAGGCTCCTGCCGAGCCGCGCGATTCCTGCCGATTGCTGGTGGTGGATCGCAAGGGCTCTCAGGCGGGAACGCCGCTGGAGCACGGCGGTACCGTTGAGCACCGCATCTTCCGCGACATCATCGACTATATCGAGCCGGGCGACGTGCTCGTCATCAACAAGACGCGCGTGATGCCGGCCCGTCTTATCGGTCGCAAGGCGGGCTCGGGTGGCGTGGTCGAGACACTGCTGCTCAAGCGCCGCGAGGATGTGGATCCGCTGGGCCATGTCTGGGAGTGCCTGGTCAAGCCGGGTAAGCGCCTGAAGCCCGGTGCTCAGATTGAGTATCGTGCGGGCGGCGCCCATGCGCCCGAGGGCGCGCCCGTGGTGCTGACGGCCGAGGTCGTCGACTTTGTTACCGATAGCCGCGGCGGCCGTCTGGTGCGCTTTGAGCCGGCCGGTTGCAATGCCGCCGGCGACCCGTGCACGCTCGACGAGGCCATCCACGCTGCCGGCCACGTGCCGCTGCCGCCCTACATTACCGATTACGAGGGCGATCCCGAGAAGTACCAGACCGTCTACGCCATGAAGGAGGAGCACTCGGCCGCTGCTCCCACGGCGGGTCTGCATTTTACTCCCGAGCTCATGGCTGCCATCGAGGCCAAGGGCGCCAAGTTTGCCGCCGTCGAGCTCGAGGTGGGTATCGATACCTTCCGTCTGGTGGAGGAGGACGACCCCGCGCAGCACGTGATGCACACCGAGCGCTACCACGTGTCGCAGGAGGTTGTCGACGCCGTGCATAAGGCGAAGGCCGAGGGCCATCGTGTGATCGCCGTCGGCACTACCGCAGTGCGCTCGCTCGAGAGCGCGTTTGACGCGGACGCGCCGGTGTCCGATCCGGCTGTGACGGCGCGCTATTTTGAGGGCCGCGAGGACGGGGCCGACACGCTCGGCCGCGGCGACATCGTGGTGCGCGAGAACGCGACAACGCAGCTCTACCTTATGCCCGGCTCGACCTATCACGTGGTCGACGCGCTGATCACGAACTTCCACGTGCCGCGCTCCACGCTCATGATGCTCGTAAGCGCACTTGCCACCCGCGACCAGATCATGGATGCCTACGCCGCTGCTATCGAAGAACGCTACCGCTTCTTCAGCTTTGGTGACGCCATGCTCATTTGTTAGTTACGCGGTTCTACGAACCGCGTAACTGCTCGACGCTGCAAACGCCCCTAAGCGGCAATCTGACGTTCAATCGTCGGGCATGACCAGAAGGTCAATGCCCTCCTCTTTCACGTCACCTTGCTCGCTTAGGGGCGTTTTCGCTGACTTCGCCAAAACATCGGCGTCACCGTTGTTGGCACTTGGGGACGTTCCTTTTGTGCCGGCACCTGGGGACACTCCTTATGTCAAGAGATTGGTGCAAGAGGGATAGATTGCCTTGCATCAATCAAATAAGTTGCGGTGAGATAGTTCTTGAATTGGCTTTTTGAGGGCTAAACAGGAACTATCTCACCGCAACTGCGTTGAGCGTTTTTTGGCAGCTGGTTTACTTGCTCGCGAACAGCCAGACTAGGATGATCGCCAGGATTGCGGCGACGATGCAGACGATGGCGCCGGTGAATTTGATGCGTGAGTCGCGGGTACGCTCGCGCACCGCGTCCTCGGTGGCCTCGAGCTGGGCGACTTCTCGCTCGGTCTCGGCGTGTTCGGCTTTGTCTCGGGCCAAGGATCCTGCAAGCGACTCAGTGATCTCTGGGTGGTCGTGTACTTCGGTCGCCTGTTCGATGATCGACTGCGCATGCGCGGCATCTGCTTGGGCGTTGGCTATGCTCTGCTCTTGGTCGCGGCGTGCCTTGTCCTCGGCAGCGATCTTCTCGCGCAGTTCGCGCTGGCGCGTTGCAGCGGCGGTTTTTGCGGTCTGCAGCTCGTCGCGCGCGGCATCGGCCTCCGCCGTCACGGCCTGATGGGCTCGCTTGGCGTCGGCGATGGGGGCTTGCGCCTGCTCGACGGCCTGCTCGGCTGCGGCAAGTGAGTGCTCAAGGTCGGCGGTGATGCGCGGGACATCTTCTTCGGCTTTACGCAGGGCATCTGCCGTGTCGGAGATCTGCATCGAGAGCTCGCTGGTGCGCACCGTATAGTTGGCGGGATTTGCCGAGGGATTGCGTTGCAGCTCGGCATACTCATGACGCAGCGTCTCGAGCTGGGCGCGCGTGGCGTCGACGGTTTGTTGTGCGGCCGCAATGCCGGCGTCTCGCTCGGCCTTCACCTTGTCGCGGATGCGCTTGGAATCCTCAAGACGTCGAACGAGGCGGTTGCCGGTCTCGCGAGAGCTTGCCTCGCGGGCCTCCACGGCGTCGAGCGCGGCCTTCAGGCGGAGCTCAGTCGCGTCATCCTCTGTCTTCATTTGTTCGAACTGCCCCTTGAGCTCTGTCGCTTTGGCGGCGTGGGCATCACGGTCAATCTCGGCTGCCGCTGCAGTCTTTTGGGCTGTGGCAATCGCCTGGCGCTGGTCGGCGACGATCTGGTCGTAGCGGCCTGCGATATCCTGGCGCGTCTCGAGTTCCTCGGCCTGATCGGCAATGCGCTGCTCAAGTTCGGCCAGGTGGGCGCGGGCATCGGCAAGTGCCTTTTTCGCGGCGTTCATCTCGCGCATGGCCGAGGCGCCCTGGGCGATAAAGGTGCCCACGGCGTTCGCAGTGTTCGAGACAGCGGTCCCCAGATCGCGGCTCGCGGCGGGGGAGTGCGGGGCGGTTGGGCGAGCGGTGTCGGCAGCGTCCGCATCGGCAGCCTGCGGCGCGGCGATATTGCCGGTACCGCCCTCGACCACAGAAAAGCCTGCTGCGTGCGGATCGACCGCATCGGCGCCAATCGTGGGGTGCTCGAGCTGCAGAAACGAGGGCATGGTGCTGCCCTGGTCGGCAACCGGAGTCTCGCCGGGCACAAACGTCGAGGCGGCCTCGGCGGCTTCCTCTTCCTCGGCATCGACATCGGCATCGGCGACAGCGTTCTTCATCGCTTTGACGGCATCCATCATGGAGTCCATGACGGCGTCGAGTTCTTCTTCCGATGACACCTCGATGGGGCCCGCTGCTTGCGGAGCGTTCTCGGCCTTGGGTTCAGTATCGCTCGGGTCCGGCTGCTCTAGCTGCTCTTTTTTGTCTTGCTCTGCGGCGACATTTGCGTCTGCGGCCTCGTCTGCGGCGGCAGGAGCCTTCTCGACAGCGGCATCAATGCCGCCATCGCTGCTGGTAGAAGTATCGCAGTCGTCAATGGCGTCTGCGGAATCATCAATATGCTGTTGAGTCTGGGGGTCCAGCTCGTCTGTCATAGGCATGTACTCCTCATCGTTGTTTGTCACCCTATGATAAAGTCTCGCGCCGACATCCCGCGCCCCGCAGCAAAGTTTCAAAACGTGTTCGATGACTCGTCGCGTTAACAAAAACTCGGCCGCTCTATCCAATTTTTACTTGACATTCCCTTCGCCGAAAGACGTCGCGCCGTTCGCCTGCCATGGGCTTTATTTTTCACTTGAAGAAGCTAAAGTTGCATTTCAGCTTTTGGCGCGTTTATTTTGGATGCGCGCAGTCGGCGGGCGTGCCCGTCGCGATTTTGAAAGGACTTCGTATGGGACTTTTCACTGGTAAGACCGTGATCGTCACCGGCGGCGGCAAGGCCACGCTTAAGGACGGCTCTGCTGGCTCCATCGGCTACGGCATCGATATCGCTTTTGCCAAGGAAGGCGCGAACCTCGTTATCACCGGTCGTAACGTCGCCAAGCTCGAGGCTGCCAAGGAGTCTCTTGAGGCTGAGTACGGCGTCAAGGTTCTGCCTGTTCAGGCCGATGTCTCCGCCGGCCAGGACAACGAGGCCGTCGTGCAGAACGTTATCGACAAGGCGATTGAGGAGTTCGGTCGCATCGACGCCGTCGTCAACAACGCTCAGGCCAGCGCCTCGGGCGTGACCATTGCAGATCACACTATGGACCAGTTTAACCTGGCCATTTACTCTGGCCTGTATGCCACCTACCTGTACATGCAGAAGGCCTATCCGCACCTGAAGGAGACCAAGGGCTCCGTGGTCAACTTTGCCTCGGGCGCCGGCCTGTTTGGCAACTATGGCCAGTGCAGCTATGCTGCCGCCAAGGAGGGCATCCGCGGTCTGACCCGCGTCGCCGCCAACGAGTGGGGCAAGGACGGCATCAACGTCAACATCGTGTGCCCGCTTGCCTGGACCGCTGCGCTCGAGAACTTCCAGGATGCCTATCCCGAGGCGTTCAAGGCCAACGTTCACATGCCGCCGGCGGGCCATTACGGCGATGTCGAGAAGGAGATCGGCCGCGTGGTCGTTCAGCTCTGCGGCCCCGACTTTAAGTACATGAACGGCGAGACCGTCACCCTCGAGGGTGGCATGGGCCAGCGGCCTTAGGGGTTACGCGGTTTTACCAAACCGCGTAACGGCTCGACGCTGCGCGGTCACCAGAGCGACAACTTGTCATTCAAAGAGGGCGGCATGACCAGAAGGTCTATGCCGTCCTCTTTTCATGCCAATTTGTTCGCTCTGGCGACCGCTCGCTGACGTCGCTAGAGCATCGGCGTTGCCTTGGCTGTTGGAAATGATCCCGTAGTCGTAATGGGCGTTCTTAAACGACTAGTCGAAAGGGACACTCTTGCCGGCACTTGGGGACAGTTCCTAAGTGCCGGCAGATTGGGACATTCCTTTGCAAGATGGCGCTGAAGACTGTCCCCAACGACCGGCTTGGGAACCTGATCCTAATGCACTAGTTTCTGTCGAGTCGGTGCTTCTTGCGGGTTGCCCGTATAATGGTTTGCGTATGAACCGCAACCAAGGAGTTCCAGTTTATGGACCAGAGCCTTTTTAAATTCGACCTGATCGCCGAGGATCCGACGACGCACGCGCGCGCCGGCGTGCTGCACACCCCGCACGGTGATATCGAGACGCCGATCTTTATGCCCGTGGGCACCAAGGCAAACGTCAAGGGCATCCCCACCGAGACCGTTAAGCAGCTCGGTGCGCAGATCGTGCTCGCCAACACCTACCACCTGTCCATGCGTCCCGGCGAGGACACCATCGCCGAGCTGGGCGGACTGCACAAGTTTATGAACTGGCACGGCCCCATCCTCACCGACTCGGGCGGCTTCCAGGTGTTCAGCCACAACGACGCCGTCAAGCTCACCGACGAGGGCGTGCGCTTTATCGTCAACGATTACGACGGTCGCCACGTGTTCTGGACGCCCGAGGACAACATGGAAATCGCCATGAAGCTCGGTTCCGACATCTGCATGCAGCTCGACCAGTGCCCGGGTTATCCCGCCACGCGTGCCTACGTCGAGCGCGCCGTTGAGCTGTCGAGCATGTGGGCCGAGCGCTGCTATAAGGCCCACACCCGTGATGACCAGGCGCTCTTTGGCATCGTCCAGGGTGGCATGCATCTGGATCTGCGCCTGCGCTCGCTGCGCCATCTGGAGGAGTGCGGCGACTTCCCCGGTTACGGCATCGGCGGCTACTCGGTGGGCGAGGACCACGAGACCATGTTCGAGACGCTGGCGCCGCTGGTTTCCGAGTACATGCCTAAGCACAAGCCGCGCTACCTCATGGGCGTCGGCAACCCTACCACGCTCGTGCGCGGCGTTGGCGTGGGCATCGACATGTTCGACTGCGTGCTGCCGACGCGCACCGGCCGCATGGGTACGGCGTTCTCCAGTGAGGGTCGCCTTAACTTCCGCAACGCGCGCTTTGCGCACGACGACGGCCCCATCGACCCCACCTGCACCTGCCCGGTGTGCACGGGCGGCTACAGTCGCGCGCTTATCCGCCACATGGTCACGCAGAAGGAGATGCTCGGCGGTATTCTGCTGTCGATGCACAACATCTACTACCTGCTCAACCTTATGCAGCGTGCCCGTCAGGCCATTATCGAGGGCCGTTACGGCGCGTTCGTGAACGACTGGATGAACAGCCCTGCGGCGGTGGATTACTAAGAGCCGCGACCGCTGACCGATGCCTTGCAAGCACTTGATGCATCGTGGGTACCATACCGAATAGTTGATGTTCGGGCGGGTGTTTGGCGCATGGCGTCGACCCCGCCCGTTTCTGTTTTCGATAGGAGTACCCATGATCAAGAATGAGAACGTCGAGGGCGAGCCCGCCTACGACGAGACGTACCGCCGTGGCCCCGTGGTCATGCGCGGCCCCATGATTCCTAAGGACAACACCTACGCCAACCTGCTGGCGCCCGAGGATTCGACCGACTGGTTGCACGCCGACCCCTGGCGCGTGCTGCGCATTCAGGCAGAGTTTGTCGATGGCTTTGGCGCGCTTGCCGAGCTTGGCCCCGCAGTGACCATCTTCGGCAGTGCCCGCACGTCTAAGACCGATCCGCTCTACAAGGCGGCGCGCACGGTCGGCCGCAAGATCGCCCAGCGCGGCGTGGCGGTCATAACCGGTGACGGCCCCGGCATCATGGAGGCGGCCAACAGGGGAGCGGCGAGCGTCAACGGCAAGTCAGTTGGCCTGGGCATTGAGTTGCCGCACGAGCATGGGCTCAATAAATACGTGAACCTCGGCATGGACTTCCGTTACTTCTTTGTGCGCAAGACCATGTTCGTCAAATACAGCTCGGGTGCTATCGTGTTTCCTGGCGGTTTTGGCACGCTCGACGAGATGTTCGAGGTGCTCACGCTGGTGCAGACGCACAAGGTCAAGCGCATGCCGCTTGTGCTGGTGGGTACCGAGTACTGGCAGGGCCTGTTCGACTGGCTCAACGGCCCGGTGATGGATGCCGGTATGATCAGCCCGCTCGATCCCGAGCTCGTACACATCACCGACGACCTCAACGAAGCCGTCGACATTGCCCTGAGCGGGTTGATGTAGGGCGAGCGTGCCTGTTGTTGTAGTAATGAGAACGGCAGATTAATGTCATTTAACATCAGCCTGCCATCTAAACTGGGTATACTGATGCAAAAGACGAGAGCGAGGAGGTTGCGTATGTCTACTGCAACGGTTAAGCCTACGACGGTTCGCATCGAAGAGGGGCTCAAGGAGCAGGCGACTGAGTTCTTGGATTCGGTCGGCCTCAGCCTCAATTCCTATCTCAATCTTGCCGTTCGGCAGCTGGTAAATCAGCGAAAGATTCCTTTTGAGATTGTAGGAAGGGCGGAAGTGCCCAACGAGGCGACGAGGCGTGCCATGGTAATCGCCGAAGCTCATGAGTTGGGAATCCTGCCGGACGATAGCCCGTCATTCAACAACGCCGATGAGCTTATGTCATTCCTCGATGAGGGCTAAGCGATGTTTGAGATTAAGGTCGAGGCTCAGTTTAAGGCCGACTACAAGCGAACGATGCAGAGTCATCCGCAGCTAAAAACCGAGTTTAAGGCGGCAGTTGCCGAGCTTGCGGCACATGGTTCGCTTCCGGCGGAGTACGGTGCCCACGAGCTCTCCAACCCGGGCGGCAACTACAACGGGCACATCGACTTCCATCTATCCGACGGCCTGATCGACGTGGTCGTTCTCTACCTGCCGCATAAAACTAATCCGGTGATTCGACTGGTCAGAATGGGTTCGCATCAAGAACTGTTCCAGGGCCCACTGAGCTAGCCACTCGCTTTTAACTTGCGGTGGAATAGGGATTGATTTGCGGCTGATAAGCCAAAAAAAGTCCCTATTCCACCGCAAGCGGTAAAGGTGCCCCTAGTGGATGGGCTGGTAGCGGGGGCAGTAGCTGATGGCGATGGCGTCGACGCCTACATGGGTGGCGATGGTGCAGCCGATGGGGCCGGTGCCGGCGTCTACGTAGTCCTGGCCCGCGAGCGCCTCGTTGACAAGTTCCTGCTCCTCGGCAGCACCGGTCGTGAGCACGCGAACGCTTGAGCCCGGGTGCTCGGTCAAAAACTCGAGGCAGTCAGCCATGGTGTTCGCAACGATGCGCTTGGCTCCGCGGCCCTTCTTGATGGCCTTGATCTCGCCCGACTGCCACTCCGGCGAAACGGCCAGGCGAATGTTGAGCATCTGCGTGAGCTGGCCGGCGAGCTTGGGCGCGCGGCCGTTCTTAACGAGGTTCTCGAGCGTGCGGGGAATCAGCAGCAGGTGGGCGTCGGGCAGCGTCGCGCGGATCTGCGCCTCGGTCTCGTCCAGGCTGCGGCCGTCCTCGCGCATGGCCAGCGCGTACTCCACCAGCAGGCCCTCGGCGCCCGAGCCGGTGCGCGAGTCGATGCAGCGCACGTCGAGCTCGTGCGTTTCGGCCGTCAGGCTGGCGTTGGCATAGCAGGCGGACCACTCGCTGCACAGCGAGATAAAGATGGCGCTATCGTGACCGTCGGCGCGCACGCGGTCAAAGAGTTCCTTGAACTCGCCGGCACTCGGCTGCGAGGTGTGCGGCAGCTGCTCGGAGCCGGCCATGCGGGCGACGTACTCTTGGGCGGTAATCTGCACCTGGTCGAGCAGGTCCTCGCCCTCGATAATCACATGCAGCGGAATCACGTAAATGCCGAGCTCTTGGGCGCGGGCGGGGGAGATGTCCGACGTGGAGTCGGTTATGATGGCAAAAGACATAATTGCACCTTTCGTTGGGGCGCGACGGCGCGGCCTTCTGAGAGCAAAGTGCGACAAGTATAGTGGAGTTGCTCTACATTGCTAGGTTAAATTGTTGAATAGTCAACAGTTTGAAGTGTCGGTGTGGAAATCGTCAACTGGGGAAGAGGGATGCCGATGGAGGCGCTGGAGATATGCAAGCGGCCGGTCGTGCTGTTTGATTTTGATGGCACGGTGGCCGATACGGGTCGGGCGGTGATGACCTCGACGCGCAAGACGCTGGCTGCACGCGGGTTTTCGGAGGCGCAGATGGGTGACCTGCGTCGCATGATCGGGCCGCCCCTGTGGAAGAGTTTTCACGACTTTTATGGCTTCTCCCGCGAGGAGTCGCTTGTGGTGGCCGACGAGTACCGCGCCTTTTTTGACGAGCTGGGACCGGAGGAGTATCCCGTGTT
>DBGBJN010000306.1:0-4119 GCA_048449885.1 Collinsella sp. | reverse complement strand
TAGTGAAAGAGCAAGATCGCGGTCTCTTGGGGAGGAGACATCGATGAAAGCGAATTCAGAAAAAACTAAGCAGAGTAAAAAAGCGACGCGCCGTGTACTGGCAGGCGTTTTGTGCGGAGCCTCCGTGTTGAGCCTGGTACTATCGCTCGTCATGCCTCCGATCTCGCAGGCCATTGCCAACGATGGTCAGGCGGGTTCTACCGAAGAAACTGTGACGGCGGGTGGTTCCTCAACTGAGTCTACTGATGTAGAAAACACCAACAACGTGGATACCGAAAACCAGAATAGTGACGAGACCGAGGGCGACGAGACTGGCGACGATGCTCTCAGGGCGGCTCCGTTGTCTGATGACACGGGAGCCGAGAGCGCTGCGCAGCCTGCGGATGCGAAGCCTTCTGATGATGAAACTAACGATGAAAGCGCAATCGCCCCTGCCAACGTCAGTGCCGATGACTATACCAAGGTAAAGGGTAATGTTGCTAACCAATTTACCGATGGCGGCAAGTTTCGACTGACGGATTCTGCCTATTCGGATACGCAGATTGCCATCACCAAAGACACCACCATCGATCTTGCGGGATGCATGCTCTATAACTACCACGGCGTCTACAACGATCGCACCCCAGACTCCTTCTTTGTGGTCCAAAGCGGAGCCAAGCTCACTATCGAGGACTCGGGTAACAAGGACTTGGGTAAAAAAACGATAGACGAACAGACTCAGGTCCCTACGTCGGCGGGCCAGTTGGCGACTATGGAGTGGGGCAAGGGAAACGGCTCCAATAGCGGCACTCCTAAGAGTCTTACTTACTATGAGACCAAGAGTGTGCCCAATTCAGATTGTCTCGGCACTACGGAGACTACGTACAAGCATGTTGTTACGGGCTTCGGCGCTATCGATGCGGCATCGGACAGCGGTTCCGTAAAGTATGTGGTCGAGGTCGAAGCGGGCTGCACGCTCAATCTCGAGGGCGGCATGATTACCACGGCTGCCAATCTGGGCGACGACGGTCACGTTATTTTCTCTCGGGGCGCTGTCAATATTTCTGGCGGTTACGTTACCAACGGTAACGGCGGTGGCTGGGGCGGTGGCCTGTGCATAGCGGGCCAGAATCCCAGTCTCGAAATGAGCGGCGGTGTAGTTGCGGGAAACAAGGCGGCTTCCGGCGGCGGCGTCTTTGCTGACAATGGAGCCACTCTGAACCTTGCGGGCGGAATTATCTCTGGCAACGCAACGTATGATAAAGCTATCAATAATGGTGAAAACACACGCGATGGCGGCTACGGTGGTGGTGTTTATACCAAGGGTGCAAAAGTTACCATTAGCGGTTCTGCCTGTATAACCAACAATCGAGTCGATGCTCGCATCACAGATATTGACAACCTTGGCAACAATGGCCTGCTCGGTGGTGGTGGCATTGCATGTACGCACGATGGCACGCTTAACTTAACGGGCGGCTTCGTTACGGCCAACTATTCCTATGAGGCTGGCGGTGGCGTCTACGCTGGTTTTTATGATAAAGATAACGACGGCGAGATCGAGAAAATCACTTTTAAAATGACTGGCGGTACGATTGCCGGCAATGTTGCCGATAACGCCGAAGGCGGCGGTCTGCGTGTCGCGGGCGGCGACAGCGCCGGCACGATGGCAACAATTAACGCCAGTGATACTGGCAGGGTTTACATTACGAACAATAAGACGAATACGGGTAGCACCAAAGATCGTGGTGGCGACTGGGGCGGCGGTGGCGTCTTTATCCAGAAGGGCGGCAGGCTCAATATTTTCAAGACGCTGATCACTAATAATCGCGCCGGCGGCTGGGGCGGTGGCATCGGTGCTTGTCCTACGGGCCAGACAATCGTTTCGCACTCGAATGGCGCTGCTATCTATGGCAATGATGATAACGTTGATCAAGATGGCAATAAGCTGACAACCGTTGATCAAAATGGCAATAAGGTACCAACGTATCATTATTCCGCTGGCGGCGACGGCAAAAAAGAAGACCACGATGAAGATAATTACGTTACTTCTACCTTCCAAACATCCGGCCATAAGGATTTCTTCTTGGTCCGTAATAAGAATGGCGCGGATAAGACAATCGCTGTCGTTCTTGGCAAGATGCTGGGCGGCGAATCGGCTGGCTGGCAGGGCACTTGCGATGGTGAGACGATAACCATCGATGCCAATGGCGGTGCCGAGGCCAAGTGGATGTTTGGCCTTGCGGCTAATCCTTCCGATGCGGCTAAAAGTTAGGCTCTGTTAGACCAGGATTGACATACATGTGTCCCCACGGTGCCATATCGTTAGCCCTGTAGACGCGCGGCGATGGGGGGCAGCATGAACGCCGAAGACCTGGTGATCGCCTTCAAGCTGAACATGGCGAAGCTGAGCAGGTCGGAGCGCCGCCGCGCAATCGAATCCGTCAGGGACGTGATACGCGCGGCGGCGTTCGATGATGCGGCCGGCTCCGCCTACGAAGTCGAACGCTGCCCGCGCTGCGGGTCCGTCGCGATCGTGAAGAAGGGCAAATCAAAGAATGGCGAGCAGCGCTACCTCTGCCGGGGCTGCGGCAGGACCTTCGGTATGGGCAGCGAGCGCATCCTGGGGACGAGCAAGCTCCCGAAGGAGACCTGGATGGCCTATGCCGAGTGCTTCGTTCTCATGCTGCCCCTGCGCGAATGTGCGAGGCGCTGCCATGTTTGCCTCAAGACCGCCTACACCATGCGTCATAGATTAATTGAGTGCCTCTCGGCCTACTCGCCCTCGTTCAAGGTCGAGCGGGGCTGCGGCTGCGAACTCGATGAGACCTATTTCCCCGAGTCGTTCAAGGGCAACCATACGAAGGGGTCGTTCATGATGCCGCGGGCCTCCCGGCATCGCGGCAAGCAGGTGCACAAGCGCGGCCTGTCGCGCGAGCAGATCTGCGTCATGACCGGCGTGAACGACTCGAACGAGACGTTTTTCGAGGTCTCGGGGCGGGGCGTCTTGTCAAGGAAACGCGCCATGGACGTGCTGAGGGGCCGCATCATGTCCGGCTCGGTCGTGGCGACGGACAAGGCATCCGCCTATGTCGACGTCCTCGCCGAGCTCGAGGTCGCCGCACACGCGGCATACGATTCCAAGGACCGCTCCGAGGGGACCATCAACCGGATCAACACCGTCCATTCGCTCCTCGGCGCCTTCATGGGGCCGTTCAGGGGCGTGTCGACGAAGCATCTCGATGCCTACCTCGCTTGGTTTAAGTGGTGCCGGACCTTCATGGCGGCCGACTCCGGCACTGCCGAGCGCACGGTCGCGCGACAGCTTGCGAACGGCGTATGCAGGAGCCGTATCCGCGACATGTTCAACGTCCTGCCGCCCTATATGGACTACTGGGTCGCATCCGCCGCATAGAGACGATAAAATAGTTGCACCGTGGTATACGAGGAAAGGTACAACCATGCCGTCGAACATACCGGCCACGACGATCCGCATCGAACCGGAGGTCAAGAAAGAGGCCACAGTCATCCTGGACGAGCTCGGGCTGTCCATGTCCACCGCCGTCAATGCGTTTCTCAGGGCGCTCGTCCGAGAGGGCGGGATGCCGTTCGAGATGAGGGTCAAGACGCCGGCGCCCGACGGGGAGACGGCGAGTTAGCCGGCAGGTCGGCATGAAACGGCGAGACCGGGCGAGCAACTCGTCCGGTCTCGGGCGCGTCGCCCCCTTGTCGGATTCAAATCCGGCAAGGGGGCGATCATTGTGCAATCGCAAGAAAATGATGGGGCGGAATGTCAATCCTGGTCTAACAGAGCCAAAGAAAAAGGGCCGCGCACCCAAATGGATGCACGGCCCTCATGCCATGAATGCGAGCGATTCCGCGGCGAGCTATTTACTCAGCAGCCTCGGTAGTCTCGGCCTCGGCAGCGGCCTCCTCGACGGGAGCCTCGGTGGCCTGCTTGGCAGCCTCCTCGGCAAACTTAGCGGCACGCTTAGCCTTCTCGGCGGCCTTAGCCTCAGCGGCGGCCTTGCGAGCGGCCTCGGCCTCAGCAGCCTTGGCGGCCTTGGCAGCCTTGGCCTCCTCAGCCTTCTTGAGCTGGGCGGCAGCGGCGCCACCGAACTTGTCGGCGAAGCGCTGGACGCG
>DBGBJN010000305.1:0-1537 GCA_048449885.1 Collinsella sp. | reverse complement strand
GTGCGGGGTGTACTCCCAATCCGTGGTGAGGATGGGGCCCGACGGGCAGTTCTCGAGCATGGTCTCGATCATGTCGATCGAATCGTAGACCTCCTGGATGCGGACGGCGGTACGGCCGAAGGCATCGCAGGTGTCGGCCGTAGCGGCGTGCATCTTTTGGACGTCCGGATCGGCGTAGCCGTCGAAGGGATGGTCAAAGCGCACATCGCGGGCATAGCCCGAGCCACGCATGAGCGGGCCGACCGGCGAGAAGTCGCGTGCGATCTTGCGGTCCAGAATGCCGATACCGCTCGTACGCTCGATAAAGTTGGGCGTAGAGAGCAGCACGTCAACGAGTTCTTGAACCTCGGAGCGCAGCTGGTGGATAGTCGTGAGCGTGGAGAGCTTCTGCTCGGCCAAAATGTCGCGACGCACGCCGCCGATCACGTTGAGGCCGTAGGTCTTGCGGTGACCGGAGAGCTTCTCGGCCAGGTCCATGGACTTCTCGCGGACGCGGAAGAACTGCTGGAAGCCGGAGTCGAAGCCCGTGTAGTGCGACGCCAGGCCAATGTTGAGCAGATGCGAGTGCAGGCGCTCGACCTCGAGCATGATGGCGCGGATGTACTGGGCGCGCGGCGGGACATGAATGCCCTGGGCGCGCTCGACGGCCTCGGCGTAGGCCACCGAGTGGGCGCAGCCGCAGATACCGCAGATGCGGTCGGCGAGGAACGTCACGGCGTCATAGTTCAGGCGCGTCTCGGCGACCTTCTCCATGCCGCGGTGCACGTAGAACAGACGGTAGTCGGCGTCGACGATCGTCTCGCCCTCAACGAACAGGCGGAAGTGGCCGGGCTCGTCGGAGGTAATGTGCAGCGGGCCCATGGGGACAAGCGTCGTCTCCTTGCCCTTGGTGTCGGCCAAGAACTCGTAGTTTTCCATGTCGCTCGCAGGAGCGGGACGGAAGCGGTAGTCCATGGAGTCCTTGCGCAGCGGGTACAGGCCGCTGGGCCAATCGTCGGGCAGCACCAGGCGACGACGGTCGGGCAGACCCTCGGGGATCAGGCCGAACATGTCGCGAAGCTCGCGCTCGCCCCACACACAGGCGGGGACGAACGGTGTCACGGACGGGAACGTCATCTTGGCGGGATCGACCTCGGTGCGCACGGTCACCCAGCCGGGGTCCTCCCCCTCCATGGAGATGACGTAGTACACGGCGTAGCGGCCGCACAGGCTGCGCTCATCGTTGCCGATGATCACGGGAATCCAGCCGTAGCGCTCGTAGTACAGGTAGTGGACGGCCTCGGGCAGCTTGTCCTGCTTGACGGTGATCGTCAGCTGGTCCTCGCACTGCCACTCAACCTTCTCGATAGCGCCCGGCACTGCGGCGCGCAGGGCCTCGACGTGGCTTTCGCAACGACGGGCATACACCTTGTTCTCAGTTTCAATCATTCGTTACTCCACCTCGCTCTGAGCGGTCTCGGTACCGAACACAGCGCGGTACATCGGCGTCGCGTGAAGTTCCTCGGTGCTCTGCTCGAGCACGATGCCGGTCGCGGTC
>DBGBJN010000304.1:0-8906 GCA_048449885.1 Collinsella sp. | reverse complement strand
CTCGGACAGGCAGGTCTCGCAGATGCCGTCGAAGGCGCGACGGCCGTACTGGTAGTAACGCTCGCCCAGCACGCCCAGACGCACGCCCTTCATGATGGCGTTGGCAAAGATGGCGCTGCCCGACTCCTCCAGGTAGTTGGGGGCGATATTGGGCAGGTTGATAACCTGGTGCCACATGCCGGTCTTCTCGTCCTGATACGGCAGCATGGCGTCGATCAGATCGTGGAACATCTTGCGGATCTCGTCCTTCTCGGCCGACATCGAAGGCGGCATAAGCTCCCAGGTGTCGATGAGCGCCATGGCAAACCAGCCCTCGGCGCGCAGCCAGAAGTTAGCCGAAAGGCCGGTGACCGGGTCGCACCAGAACTGTTTGCGGCTCGCGTCGTAAGCGTGATAGTACAGACCGTTGAGGGGGTTGCGCATCAGGTCATGCACGACCTGGAACATATGGAAGCTGTCCGAGCAGGCACGACGGTTGTGGAAGCTCAGCTCGTACTGCATGTAGAACGGCTGCGCCATGTACATGCCATCGAGCCAAATCTGGTTGGGATAGACGGCCTTGTGCCAGAACACGCCTTCTTTGGTGCGCGGCTGGGTCTCGAGCTGGCGGTAGATGGTGTCCATGGCGGCACGGTACTTGGGCTTGCCCACCAGGTCATAGAGCTTGTAGAGGGTCTTGCCCGCATTGACGTTATCGAGGTTGTACTCCTCGGGGTTGTAATGCTTTATGGTACCGTCGTCCTGGACAAAGAAATCGATGTAGTCATCGGCGAAAGTCAGGTAGCGCTGCTCACCCGTGATCTCGTACAGTTCGATGAGCGCCTTGATCATGCAGCCGTCAATATAGTTCCAGGTGTTCTCCTTGCCGGCGCGAATCTTTTCGATATTCCAAGCCGGCGCCTGCGGCGTAGAGGTTTCGATCAACTGCTCGATATAACGGTCCAGGATTTGATTGCAACCCATTGCTGTCCCCTCTGACATAAACGATAGGTGAACGTTACCCCTAGTGTAACGCGAACGAGGAATATAGGGTGAACGTTAACCCTATATTCCTCGCGAACGGCAGACTTTTAGCGGCAAACGGCGGTGAGACCCGCGGCGATGCGATGCGCCAGGCGCTCATAGCCGGCAGGACTGTAATGCAGACCGTCCGGCATATAGAGCTCGCGGTGCTCCGGCAAAAACGGGCTGATACCGCTTTGCGCATACAGGTCAATCACCGGCACGGAGTAGCGGTCGCAGACCTCGAGCATCGCTCGCACGTAGGCGACCTGCGTCAACCCCAGGTGGTTGAGCTCGTCGCTTGCCGGGATATCCTTCTCGTGCTTGCCGCTCGTCTTGCACGGCGTCATAAACACGAGCTTTGCCCGAGGCGAGCGCGCCGTGATGGTACGGATCAGGTAATCGAGTGCACCATAGAACTCATGCACGTCCGTGCTGCCGAGCTCTCCAAGCGGCACGTTGCGGCTAAAGTCGTTGATGCCGCCAAAGACAACATAGACATCGGCCGCATCGTCGATGCCGTCCAAGCGCTCGACAAATGAATCGGTACGGTCGGCCTTGATGGCGATACGCGAACCCTTGATGCCGTAATTCTCGATAGTTGCGCCACCCAGCAGCGCTCCTAGATGCGAAGTCCAGGAGATGTCGTTGCCGCCCGCGCCGCATCCATTGTCGCCCCACGTGGTCGAATCACCAAAACAGCAGATGGTCGACTCGCTCAAGGTCTTCGTCGGTTTCATATTTATACTCCTTCCCGCCCACACGGCGGCCTTTGGCCTCATCAGTCATTACCGTTTGCCCGCAACAACGCCCACGACCTAGGAACGGCCCCCGGCAGCATGCCCGTCAAGCCATTCGATATCCTCGGCAAGGTACGCAACGCCCAGATGGTGTCCGCCCGGGCAAACCTCGTGCAACAGGTCGTCGGCATGTCCCACGAGGCCATAGGCGTCCCGAACGATGGAGAGCTGCTCATCAACATTCGCAAGTCCGCGGGCGCCGTTGAGATGATCACCCTCGCAACTCTGCACCAGCAGCGGGCGTGGTGCAATGAGCGACGCGATATCGCCCATATCGAGCAGGCGCCACAGTCCCGGCACATAGTTGCAGCTGCAGTTACCGTTGAGGTGCAGCAGCGAATCGTCGACACCGTACAGATAGCCCGAGACAAACGCCTTGCGCACGCGTGGGTCGAGCGCCGCCAGGTACAACGTCATGTATCCGCCGCCCGAAAAGCCAAAGCAGCCCAGGTCGTCCATGGCAATGTCGCCGCGCGCCTCCAGGTAATCGATCAGACGCATGTTGTCCCAGGCGTTGAGACCTGCAACCGTAAGGCCCAGCGGCTCCGCCATGCGCGCCTGGTTTAGGCAGGTCCCGCGCAGATAACTGTTCTCGTCGTCGCCCTGGCCTTTCCAGTCGCGACGGCTCCCCCAGCCACGTGCATCGGGGCAGACGGTCACATAGCCCATGCGCGCCAGACGCAGGCCGTAGTCGTAGTTAAACTTGCGTACGGCATCGTCGACCGCCGGCACGCCCGTTACGCCCGCAACACTTGCGGCGCCTGCGCCCTGATGGCCATGCGGGCAGATATAGCAGCGCTTGCAGCCGTGCGCATCGAGCTTGGGCGCCTGCGGCTCCAGTAGGTAAAACGGCATCCAAACGTCGCGCTCCACCTGCAACATCGCATGAGTGCGCACGATACCGCCGGCAATCTGCACCCGATCGAGCTCGCGCACTTCAATCGGCACACGGTCCATAAGCGATAAGCCCAGCAGGTCAAACAGCCGATCCCTCGTCGCAATTTGCCATGCCTCAAAGTCACCGGGCGTCGCGCCCTTAAACGCGGCGGAACGCCCCTCGCGTTTAAGACGGTCGCGAAGCGCAGGCTCGTCTTCGTAATAGATGTCGATATGCACTGTGCGGCCGCTATCGGAAAGACTGGCGGTCTCCACCGCATCACCATCGCCGCCCTCGGGGTCCCAGCCGTCCGCACCGGCAAGCACCTGCTCGCGAGCGTACCGGGCAGCGGACGTCGCATCGAGCTCGCGCGTCCACGGCGCCCAGCCAGCAGCATCGCCCGCCGGGCCATGTAGACTTGTGCCAGCGTAGCGCGCCCTCTCGTGCGACGCCGGCTTATTCCAATCCCACCAACCTTCGCGCTTGATGTGTTGCCCCAACCAGCAATCGATCAGCACGGTTTGCGCCCACTCGCGCCAAGGACGGCCCAGGTAGACCGAATCCGGCGCCACGTCATCCGGAGCTGTAAACGAACAGCCGTGGAACACGAAGCCGTACGGCTCTCCCTCGGGCGTCGATGCCGCCGTCACGTAACCGTTCACGTCCATATCGCGGTTGAGTGAGCGAATCTCACATCCCTCAAAATAGGCACGCGCGCCGCCAAAGATAAAGTCGACATCGCCCTCAATCCGGCAGCGTCGGAAATACTGACGGCCCACCCGGCGCGGCGCAAACTGCTTGGGCCCCATAAACCCGCCCGGTTTTACTTCGCGCGGGGGCAACGGGCCCAAAAACAGCGTATCCTGGCGTCCCGTAATACAACAGGCGTCGACCACCAAACGGTCGCCGTCGGCGTACAGGGCAATCGCCTGTCCCACCTCGCGACCACCCCCGGCGTCGTTGACGATCGTGAGGTTCTCGAGCCGCACGTCGTCGGCATCGACTAAAACGGTATAGGTCCTAAACGTGCCGAGCGTACCGTCGACACCCGAGCCGTCCTCCGAGGGCATCTTGGCACCCAGGCTGCCCACGATGCGCACGCTGTCAGCCGTCTCGCCCGCCAACGTCACATGCGGCCGATGGATCTCGACCCGCTCGCGGTACTCACCCGGATCAATATGGATCGTCACCGCCTGCTCGGCGTCCGGATAGAGTTGATCGGTTGCCGCCAAGGCATCAGAAATCGTTGGATACGCTCCTGACGCAGCTCTCGAAACACGCAGCTCATAGATGCTTTCGTTCATCGTCCATCACGCTCCCAGGCGGCAAACTGCTCAGGCCAGCCCTGAACCTGTGGCTGAATATGCTCGGCGCAACCCTTAAATGCCGTTTGGGCCGTGGCGAGCGATGCTCCGTGCTTTCCGTGCGGAAAAACATGTAAGCTAAAGCCAATCCCGTGATCGGCAAGCGCCTGCGCAAGCAAAAGGCTATTTTGGACTGGCACCGATGCATCCTCGGCGGTATGCCATAAGAACGTACGGGGAAAGCCTTCGCCCACCATGTTCTCGATCGACAACTTTTGGGCCAAAACGTCATCGGCACCCGTTAGGTGTTCAAACGAGCCACGATGGGCATAGGCCCCCGAGCTTACGACCGGATAGCCCAAGCAAAGTGCGTCAGGCCGAATCGACTCAGGCGATGTCGCAATCGACTCTGCAAGCCAAGGTTTGTCCCAAAGCGCCCCGAGCAAGCCAACCAGGTGTCCACCCGCCGAAAAACCCATGACCGTAATTCGATTGGGATCGACGCAAAACTCCGTCGCATGGCTTCGAACGGTATCGACCGCTCGCGCGAGTTCTTGCAATGCCAGCGGATAGACAGCCGGAGCAACCGAGTAGTTCAACACAAACGCTTGGTAGCCCATTGCCAGCAAACGGAGCGCTACCGGCTCGCCTTCGCGCGGCGAAACATGGTCGTAGCCGCCTCCTGGCACGACCACAACTGCAGGCAGCGGTTTTAAAGCATAAGCATCTTCGGTCGGGGCAAAAACATAAGACGTAATCGTGGCAGACGAGCCATCGACCCCGACAGGAATCGTTTTATTGAGCATGCATTCCCTTTCACCATGATGCGCAGCGCAGCGCACACGGCCGTATCGCATAAAGGCTGCATTGCCGATCTATCCGACAATGCAGCCCTGGCCATCAACCCGAGTTAGGAACGGACAACCTTGTCGACGTTCTGGAGCTGCAGCTCCTCGCCGTCCTGACCCTCAATCACCACGTTTTGCAGGTCGAGGACTTTCACGTTCTGCGCGATGATGCCCTGGCGCACCATGGGCTCCACGCCGCAGGCCATGGCCGGCACAAAGGGTTCAGCATCGGCGGCAAAGGTCACATGGACATCCTCAAACGTCAGGCGCGTCACCTTACTCTCGGGCAAGCCCGTGATGTAGGCGGCGGCAGCGTGGCAGTTGGTGGCTTCGATATCGCGGAACGTCGTAGTGCCGAAGCCGGGTGTACGGTCGTCGACGGGTAGTGCCTCGCGGCTCTGAACGTAGTCGGTCTTGCCGTCCTTGTCGCAGAAGTAGAAGGAATTAACCACGAAAGGTGTGAGCACCTCGTCCATGCGAATGTGCTCAAAGGTGATGCCCTCGTTGACGGCGTCCTTGCCGCGACCGCGGCGGGTCTTGACGCGCAGGCCTCGGTCGGTGCGCTCAAAGAGACACTTGCTCACGGTGAGGTCCTTGATGCCGCCGGCTGCCTCGGATCCCAGCACCACGGCGCCATGGCCGTCGTGCATGTAGCAGTGCGAGATCAACACGTCGTGCGTGGCGGGACGAAGCTCGGACTCAATGCCCAGTTTGCCGCTCTTGATGGCGATACAGTCATCGCCCACCGAGAACTGGCAACCCAGGATGCGAACAAAGCCGCAGCTCTCGGGATCGAAACCGTCGGTGTTGTGGGAGTTCTTGGGACCCTCGATGGACAGGCACAGGGCATCGACGTGTTCGCACAGAATGGGATGGATATTCCACGCCGGGCTGTTGCGGACGGTAAAGCCGGCAAGGCTCACGTTTTCGCACTCGGACAGGAAGATCATGCGCGGGCGGGCGACCTCGCGGCCCTCCTCGGGGCGGAAGATATTCTTAAAGTCCTTGTTCCACCAGTTATCCTCGGCAAAATCGGTCTGACCGTCGATGGCGCCGCGGCCATAGATGCACACGTCGTGCACGCTCAGACCCGTAAAGGTCGAACAGTAGGTCGAAAAGCTCTCGCCCTCCCAGCGGCCCAGGGGCAGCATATCGGTGCCGGCATACCCGGTGCCCTTGTCACCCGTGACCGTGCCCGGAATGTAGGCAAGCGCCGCGCGGTCGTGACGGGCCAGCAGCACCGCGCCCTCGGCGAGCTCGATGTTGATATTACTCTTAAGGAAGAGGGACTTGATGCGGTAGTTGCCGGCGGGAATCAGCACGCGCCCGCCCTTGGGGCAAGCCATGATGGCAGCCTGGATATTGGTGGTGTCATCGTGCTCGGCATCGCCTTTGGCGCCGCAGTCGCGAACGTTGATGGTAAAGGGCTCCGCGGGCGTGGTGACGCCCACGCTCAGCTCGCGCTCGCCGCAGACAAAGCGGACGAGGTTGCGCTTGCCGGGAACCAGGCCGTCAACATAGGTCTCGACCGTATTCGTGGTACCGACGGGCTCATCGTTGACAAAGATCTCCCACGTATCGGCACAGGTAAAGTAGCCACCGTCGTCGAGCTCGATAACGGCCGCGCGGGCGTTGCGCCAGATAACGTTCGTCTCCATGGGTCTCTCCCTCAAATGTAATCAGAAGTTCATACTACTCGTTTTTAAAAAAGGGCCGCACCCGCCGGTTGATCTCCGGTGGCACGGCCCTGTGATTTGGACGATGCGCCTGCCCTACTCGGCGGGGATTACGCTGCCGTCCTGGAAGCCAACGTTGTTGTGAGCGAAGCAGTCCTCGTACTTGAAGCCGGAGAGCTCCTCGCAAAGAGCCTTGACCTCGGGCTGGACGTCGGCCATCTTGCCACCCTCCTTGACACGGCGGATCTCGTCGCAAAGGATGTCGCACTGCTCCTTGTCGATCTTGATGCCGCGGGCAAGGACAGCCGCGAGCAGGAAGAAGCCGGCGCAGCCGATGAGCATGTAGCCGCAGATGTACAGAGGCACGGTGGCGGGCTGGGTTACGGCGTCGCTGTTGCCGGCGGTCTGAATGAAGCCGGAGGCAGCAAGGACGATGGCCCATGCGTTAACGGCGATAGCCTGGGCGATCTGCTGGCAGAGCTGCTGAGCGGAGCTGTAGATGCCCTCGCGACGACGCAGGGTGATGAGCTCATCGACATCGGGGATGTAGTTGAGCAGAACATCGGGCAGGTACTGGAAACCAACGTAGAAGAACTTCCAGATGGCGAAGATGATGGGGTAGGCAATCATGGCGATGGCGACCGTGGAGGTGCCGTTAATCTGACCAAAGGCGAAGTAGTTGTAGGCGATGATGCACGCAGCGCAACCGACGTTGGCCAGGTACCAAGACTTGTGGAAGCCCTTCTTGGCCATGAGGGCAACCCAGATGGCGGTGCAGACGATAGCGACGACCTTGCCGGGCATCTCCATCACGGACTCATAGGACTTAGGAATCTGCAGGCAGTAGACGATGAAGAAGGACAGGCAGGCAGACCAGCAGGCAGCAGCGAGCTTCGTGGAGACCTGTGCATACAGGACCTTGCGGAAGGACTTATTGCGGAAGGTAGAGACAACGTCGATGAAGAACTTCTTGATACCCTCGCCGACGCTCTCGATCTTCTCCTGAGCCACCTCCTCGGGGGTGTGCTCCCACGTGGACAGGTACACGCACAGCAGCGAGATTGCCATGACCGAAGCGTTGACCGTAGCGATGATGAAGTAGCTGAACGGGTTGGTCTCGCCGAAGGTGCCAAAGCCAAAGCCGACGAGTGCTGCCATCAGGAAGCCGGCGGCGTTACCAAAGAGGTGCTTGTAGCCGGTGAGGTACGTACGCTCCTTGAAGTCGTCGGTCATCTCGATGGTAAGCGGCGACAGGTTGGCAGTGCAGAACGTATACGCGACGTTGTAGATCAGGTACAGCACAAAGTAGTACGGGAAACCAAACGGCGTAGCCACAAAGATGAGCGGCTCGGCGACCATCATCGGGATTGCCAGCAAGATCCAGAAACGGCGGCGGCCAAAGATACGGCCGATCTTGGTAGCGTAAAAGTTATCGGCCACAAAGCCCATGAGCGGGCACAGAATGGCGTTGAGATAGATGGCGAACGAGCTGATCAACGCAGCCTCGCCTGCGGACAGACCGCACTCCGTGGACAGGAACAGCACCATGTAGCTGTGCGTAAAGGTCAGGGCACCAGAGTTGAGCATGCCGCCCATACCAAAGCCCAAGCGCGTCCAGAATGTGATCTTGCGCTTTTTACCGATCTTGTTAGTCATCGAGCTCCCTCTCTTTTCTCGATTGTCTTGGAACAAGACATTGGAGTCCATACCGACGTCTGTCTGCATGCCGTTCAGGGTGAACGTTTAGCTAGATTATGCGCGATTTGCTTATAATAGGTGAACGTTCACTTGTATATTATCCTTGAACGGTCGTTTTTTGCCGTTGAACGGACCTGAAAATGAAAATATCCCTGCATTTTTGATTATTAAGTCGATTCAGCACCACGCAACCACTAGGTGAACGTTCATTGTTCTCTGGAGATGAGGGAGGTGCCGGGCACCCTTCCCCAAAAAAGCCGTGCACGACAACGCAACGAGAAACGAAAAAACGACCCCGCCGAGAATGTCCTCAGCGGGGTCGTCCGGTCTTTGCAACAGCTTGCCCGATCACGCGCTCAACGTGTCATCGCTACAGGCAGACGCCGTCCTTCCAGATGCTGATCTCGTGACAGCCGCGACGCTCGGCGCTGGTAAGCTTGCCGCTCGCCGTGTCCAGCACCAGCTGATACAGATCGCCGGCAGCCTCATCGAGCGTACGCTCGCCCGTAGCCACCACACCGGCGTTAAAGTCCATCCAGTTGGCCTTGTGGTCGCACAGGCGCTGGTTGGTGAACACCTTGAGCGTAGGCGCCGGCGCACCAAACGGCGTGCCGCGGCCGGTCGAGAACAGGATCACGTGGCAGCCGGCAGCCGTCAGGGCCGTGGTGGATACCATGTCGTTGCCCGGACCGCACAACATG
>DBGBJN010000303.1:0-2406 GCA_048449885.1 Collinsella sp. | reverse complement strand
AAAGACCAGGTCAAAGCCGTAGCCGTCGCAGCCGAGCTCCACGCCCGTCACACGGCGGACCAGTGCGGGGCGTGCCCAACCGCACGAGGGGCAATGGTAGGCGCCGAGTTGACCATACTGCACATAGTCGTACTCCAACGGGGCGTTGCACTGCGAGCAAAAGCGCGAGTCGCTAATACGGTCGGACTCGGTGTCGGTGGCGCCGTCGATGCCAAAGGCAATACTCGCATTGGGAACGCGCGCGGCAATCGAGGCGCACAACGGGTCGTCGGCGTTGTAGATGAGCGTCGTTGCCGGCGATAGTTCCAACGCGTGGGCGATGACCTCCTGGGTGTGATCGATTTCGCCATAGCGATCCAGCTGGTCGCGGAACAGGTTGAGCAGCACAAAGTACGTCGGCTTGAGCTTGGGCAGGACGCGCACGGTGTAGAGCTCGTCGCACTCAAAAACGCCCACGCGCTTGCCGCCGCCGGCTCGCTTGAGGCCGCTGCGCGCCTCGAGCAGTGCGCCCACCACGCCCGGCTCCATGTTGTTGCCGGCGCGGTTGCATACCACGGTGGCGCCGCTGGCGGCAACGGCGTCGGCGATGAGGTTCGAAGTGGTGGTCTTACCGTTGGTGCCGGTGATCACCACGCTGCGGTCGACAAGGCCGGCGAGGTCGCTCAGCAGCTCGGGGTCAATCTTCATGGCGATGCGGCCGGGGAGTACGCCGCCCTGGCGTTTAAGGACGGAGCGCAGCCCCCAGCGGGCGATATCGCTCGAGGTGCAGGCAAGAGATGAGCGGAGGTTCATGAAACCGTTCCTAACGTAAACGACATGGTCGGGTCGAGTGCGTCACTAAAAACCGTAGCGGCGCGCAAATTCCTGGGCAAGCTGCGATACATCTTCGCAGGCATTGGCCCAGGGGGCAAAGTCGGGGGTGTCCGAGATAATGCCGTCGGCTTCCCAAACGGCCTGGTGCGAAAGGTCCCAGGGATCGCGTGGTTCGGGCCGGCAGGGAAGGTACGGTGTCTGGTACATGGGGTTCAGTAAGAAGAACGCGCCACCCTCGCAGCGGTTGGCAAACTCGCGCAGCGCGCGTGTCGCCGGGCGCATCTTGTTTGTTTTGAACAGCAGAATCGTGCGGGCGAGCAGATACCAAGGAGAGTTCTCGAGCGCGTCAGCCCCGATCTCTTCCTCGAGCTGGTGGGCCAGGGCAAAAAAGCCGTCCTGGTCTTCCAGGCGAGCGAGGGCGAGCAACACGGTGCCTGCGGCTCGGGTGGGGTAGCCTTCCGCCTTAAGAACACGGCGGGCGTAGTTGGCGGCAGCACGGTAGCGAGCGCTCGCCATGCACAGCTGCGAGATGGCCTCGAGTGTGTGAAGCCACCCGATAAGAGCCGGCTCGCTCACGGTGAGCTCTGCCGCCGTCACACCGTCCGTCAAAACCTTATTGGCCCAGTAGTGCGGGGCTTCCATGTCGAACCCGGGCACGCTTTGCTGCAGGTAATCGGTTGTGGTCGCCTCGAGCTTCATCAGGTCGCCCAGGCAGGCGTCAACGGGCGTGTCAGCCAGGATGATGGCGAGCAGCTGGGCATCGAGGACATACGCATCGACGCGGACAATCTTGAGCAGCTCATCGCGCATGTCGTCGAACAGACGATTGCGCGTCTGCTCGAATTCCTCGTCGCTGCCCATGTCCTCGATGCGATGGAGCTCGTCGAGCAGGTGGCGATGAACACCGGCATAGGACAGCAGCGCCTGGGCATGCTCGGACTGCGCGTACTTTTGGGGATTCGCGCTAATGTCGTTATGGACAAGCTCGCGTGCTGCATCGGTGAGCTCGGGGTGCGACGCAACGTAGGCGCGCTCCAGGTAGGCGGGGATGTAGACGCTCGGATCCATTAGAGGTCTCCTCCCTTAAACGGCAAACCCTGCTCGGCCGCCCGCAGTATGCGCTCATCGATTTGGGAACGCACGATATCGTTGGTGGCGACCCAGGCGGCAAAGCTGGCGTTGTCGGGGGCGCCCAGGCCCTCCTGCAGTACCGGCGTCGCCTCGGATAGCGCAAGGACAAGCTCGTCGGTGGAGCCCGCACCCACGTTGACGCGGGCATAGACGCCATCGGGAAACTCGGTTTGGAAGTAGAGCGCCTCGGCCGCGTGCGGACACGAGCGTGCAAGGATACGCAGGTAGTGCTCGGCGCCCTCGTAGTCCAGCTCGCGCCAGGCTGCGCTCATCAGTGCGATGAGCGTCCACGGGTCCAAGTCGCGCTCTGCATCCTTGGGACGGCGGCGCAGCGGGGTATTCGCGAGGTACGGCACGGAGTGAGCGGAGCGAAAGCGCTTGAGCTCCTCGGCGGGGTATTCGAGCTTTGCCATGGCGAGCATCGCGGTGTGGCGGACACCGGCGGGGTCGTTGGGCGCAAAG
>DBGBJN010000302.1:0-6223 GCA_048449885.1 Collinsella sp. | reverse complement strand
CCTTATGAACTATCCAGTGTGGCGATTACGCGCAAGTAGCGATACTACCACAGTTTTACTCGTCAAGCTTGAGATTCTTCAATGCTGCAAATGGATTTTCCGTGGCCTCGGCCCATTCGGCCTCGGCTTGGGCAGCACAATCACATTGCTCGACGTTGAGATTGCAACCGCAAGTGGGGCACAGACCGCGACAATCGGGCTTGCAAAGCACCACAAACGGCGTGTCCATAACGACCGCGTCATTGATGGGCTCGCCCAGATCGACGATGCGGTCCTCACCCAGGAGCTCGTAGCCATCCTCGTAGGCCTCGGGATCCTCGGGCTCCTCAAAGAGGTAGAACTCCTCGATCTCGCCAGCGATATCAAACGAGGCGGGCTCCAGGCAACGGTCGCACTCGCCGGTGGCGTGCGCGCGGACCATGCCCGTGAGCAAGACACCGGTACCGGCATTGGTAAAGACAACGTCGTAGTCAATGCCGTCCTGAAGCTGGTACTCCTTCTCGCCCACCGTGTAGGTGGCGACATCGACCTTACCGGTCAGCGGATACGAATCTCCAGGAAACTCGAGCTGCTCGGAAAGATCGACGGTAACGCTCGGGAACTCAGCCATTACCACTGACCATTCTGCTGGGCGGCACCCTCGTTGAGCTGCTGACGGCAACGGGTAACGGTGCCGGTCAGGCTCTTGAGGTTCTCCTCCAGGTGCGTAAAGACCTGCTCTGCGTAGTCCTCGGCAGCATAACGCGTCTCACGCTCGTACTGCTGGGCACGATCGCGGATGTCGTCGGCCTGCTGCTGCGCAAGGCGGACGATCTCCTGCTCACCGGCAATGGTGAGGGCCTGCTGCTGAGCGTCGGCGATGATGGAATCGGCCTGAGCGGCGGCGGAAGCCATAAGCTCCTCGCGCTCCTTAAGGATACGGCGGGACTTCTGCCACTCCTCGGGATAGCTCATGCGGATCTCGTCGAGGATGTTGAAGAACACGTCGGCGTCGATGACCTTGAACTGAGCGTTCTTGCCGAAAGGCGGCTTGGCTTCCTCGATCAGCCCTTCGAGCTCATCGACCAAGCTGACGATCCTATCGCCAGGAAAATTCTCGCCCGGCATCCGGTCTCCTTTCATAGGTAACATATCATCGTGCTAGTTTACCACATGCCACCAGGCAATAAGAAACGTCACGAAAAGCGATGTTTGAGCGCTTCGACCACGTTGGACGGGACAAACGTCGATACGTCACTGCCGAGCGAGGCGATCTGGCGAACGACCGAGCTCGAGATATAGCCGTACTGCGGCGCACTCATGACAAAGATGGACTCCAGCTCGCTATCCAGGCGATAGTTAAGGTCGGCCTGCTGCAGCTCATACTCAAAGTCGGTCATGGCGCGCAGACCCTTGACCACGGCCCCCGCCCCCTGCTCACGAGCGAAGTCGACCAAGAGGCCGGTAAAGGGCAGGACCTCGACGCCGTCGATATCACCGAGCGCCTCGCGGGCCAGCGCCACGCGCTCATCGAGCATAAACGTGGTGCCCACACCGTTTTTACCCTGCGACTCGGCCACGGCGACGATCACGCTGGGAAAGATGCGGCGGGCGCGGCGGATCACATCAATATGGCCAAACGTGATGGGATCGAAGGTGCCCGGGACGATCACGCGATTAATAGTGTCACTCATGGGCGTCCTCCGGGGATACTGCCTCGTCATTTTCGTTAGCATCAGTGCCGCCGTCCTTGCTATCGCCGACCCAACGGAGCAGGTCGACCGAGGTAATGCCGTAGCGCTTCTCACGTACAGTCTCAAAGCCTGCCGGATGCGCGCCCGCATCGGCGGCGGCATGCTCAAACAGGGCATAAGCGCCTGGTGCAAGCAGACCCTGCTGAGCCAGGTTCTGCAGCAGCTCCTCGACTGGCTCGGCACCAAAAGCATAGGGCGGGTCGAGCAGGACCAGATCAAAGGGGCCGCCTGGTACACGACCGCGCGAGGCACTCACCAGCATGTCGCCCGTGACCACGCGCCAACGCGCACGGTCACAGCAGAGCGACTCGATATTCTTGCTAATGAGCCGCGCGGCGTTGCGATCGATCTCAAACGTCGTGAGCGAGCGGGCCCCACGAGAGAGCATCTCTAACCCTAAGGCGCCGGAGCCGCCAAAGGCGTCCAGCACGCGGACCTCGTCCAGATCGAAGTCGAATGCCGACATGACCATAGATGCGCACGCCTCACGCACGCGATCAGTCGTGGGGCGGGTGACATCGCGACCACGGGGCTCCTCGATCTTACGACCGCGCCATTCGCCACCGATGATTCTCATCCTCCGCTGACCTCCTTAAAAATATGTCGATATCGCATGGCGACCGCATCGCGCAGGGGGCGCGTCGCCACGGAGTCAAGGGTGCAAGCATACCGCAAGAGCTCGACCGCGTCCAAATGGGCCCACTCGATTAGTTCCTCGTCGGCATCCAGGTCGACAAAGCGCAGAGTCACACCGCCATGCTGGCGATAACCCAGGATTTCGCCCTCGTGACGCAGACGCAGGTCCATCTGGGCGAGCGTAAAGCCATCCGCGGTTTTTTCGAGCGATTGCAGGCGATCTTGTGCTGCCGACGCGCCGCCGTTGCCCTTAGAGTGCGTCATGACCAGGCACGTGCCCGACACACTGCCACGGCCCACGCGGCCGCGCAGCTGGTGCAGGGCAGCCAATCCAAAGCGCTCGCCGTTCTCGATGACCATGACGGTGGCGTTAGGCACATCGACGCCCACCTCGACCACCGTAGTCGAGACGAGCACGTCAATCTCGCCACGCTTGAAGGCATCGATAACCTGGTCCTTCTCCCCCGCCGGCATGCGGCCGTGAAGGCGCTCGACGGTAAGCCCCGGCAACGCCAGACGCAGGCGATCGAGCTCGGTCGCCGTATCGTGCAGCGGCACGGGTACGGTTACGCGGCCCTCATCGTCGCGGGCAATACCGGGCACGTCTTCCAGCTCATCGGCCGAGTCACTCGGCTCCACGAGTGGGCAAATCACGTAGGCCTGCTGACCCTTTTCATGCGCCTCGCGGATGGCGCCATAGGCGAGGTCACGGCTCGACTCGGTGAGCACGCGTGTCGTCACGCCAGCGCCGGGGACAGGCCGATGACGGATGATACTCGTGTCCAGATCGCCGTAGACCGAAAGCGCCAGCGTACGCGGGATGGGCGTTGCCGTCATAACGAGCAGATCGGCACCGGGGCCCTTCGCGCGCAGGGCGTTGCGTTGGCCGACGCCAAACCGGTGCTGCTCATCGATGACCACGAGCGACAGATGCTTGAACGCAACGTTATCCGAAAGGACCGCGTGGGTTCCAAAGAGGACGTCGAGCTCGCCTGATTCCAGCTGTGCATGGATGCGCTCGCGCTCTGCGGCCGGCGTGGCACCCGTCAGAAGCGCCCAGGACATGCCGGCCTGCGAGAGCAGAGGGCCGGTCTTATCGGCATATTGGCGCGCCAGCACGCCCGTGGGCGCCATAACGCAGGCCTGCGTGCCGCTATCGGCAGCCACAGCTAGCGCGCAGGCGGCAACGGCGGTCTTACCGGTACCGACATCGCCCAGCAGCAGACGGTTCATCACGCGCCCGCCATCGCACATGTCATGCAGGATGTCTTGGAATGCGGCCTCCTGCTCGTCGCTCAGCGAAAACGGAAGGGCCTGTTTAAGCGCGCCCAGATGCTCGCCCGCGGTGTGGGCATAGGGCACCACATCGACCAGGCCACCGTCGTTGCGCAGACGCAGCGCCAGCTGCAGGTAGAGGCACTCCTCGTAGGCAAGACGCCGGCGTGCGATGTCGCGCTCAGCCATGCTCGAGGGAAAGTGGATCGAACGCAACGCGCGGGCATTGCTCATGAGCTTCCGCTTTGCGCGCAGCGGCGCGGGAATCGGATCGAACGGATTGCCGACGACCTCGAGCGCGCCGCTTACGATGCGGCGCATCCACGCCTGGCTCACGCCATCGGTCACGTAATGGACCGGCAGAATGGTGCCTGCGGCGCGCCTGTCCTCGAGCTTTTCAAAGTGGGGCGAGGCCATCTGCTTAAAGCCGTAGGCAAACTCGACCTTGCCCATCACGGCCAGGCGGTCGCCCTGCTTAAGCTGCTGAGCAATCCAGGGCTGGCGGAAAAAGGCGACCTGCAGCACGCCCGTCTCGTCAACAAGTGAGACCTCAGTCACCTGCATGCGCGGACGCGGCTGCTTTTGGACGATACGGTCGACCGTGGCGACGATGGTGCACACGGTACCGATGGGCGCCATCTCGATAGACCAAGAACGGGTAAAGTCGAGGTATCGATGAGGGATATGGAGAAGGAGGTCCCCCACCGTCCGAATTCCCAGACGGCGAAGGGCCTCCTCACGTTTACCCGAAACATATTTGAGTCGCGCGATATCCTCGTCGAGCGCATTGCTCTGGGCAAAGCGCTCCGAGACGCGCGGCACGGAGCACAGCTCGGACATGGGCAGTTGCCTACTCGATCGAGAAGATCACGGGATAGAGCGGCTGCTCGCCACGATGGGCGTCGATCTCCAGATCGGGCTGAGCCTCCTCGATGGCGTCGACGATCTCCTGGAAGGCCTCATCGGACAGCTCCTCGCCGGCCAGAATCGTCAGCGCGTCGCCCTCCTCTTCCTCCTGCATGCGGTTGATGCAGTCGAGCGTGACCTGTTTCACGTCGGAGCCGACCACGTCGATGGAGCCGGCGATGATACCCATGACGTCACCGGAGTGAATCGGCGAGCCATCAGATGCGCTGGAGTCGCGCACGGCGCGGGTGACCTCGCCATCGCGAACCTCGCTGATGGCGTCGACCATGGCGGCGACGGCGTCCTCGAGCTCGGAGTCGGGCAGGACCGCGAACAGCGCGGAGAACGCCTGCGGAACGGTCTTGGTGGGAACAACGGCAACCTTCTTGTCCGTGCAGGCAGAAGCGGCAGCCTCGGCAGCCATGCGGATGTTGCCGTTATTGGGCAGGATGATGACCGAGGTCGCGTTGACCTGGTCCACCGCGCCCAGCAGGTCGGCGGTCGAGGGATTCATAGTCTGGCCACCGGAGACGACCACGTCGACGCCAAGGGACTTGAGGATGTCAGCCTCGCCGGAACCGGCGGCAACGGCGACAAAGCCCAGCGCCTTGGCGGGCTCGGCGGCCTTTTCCTGATCCTCGTGGATCTTGGCGGTACGGTCGTGGGCCTCCATCTCCATGTTGTGGATAAAGACCTCATAGATCTGACCGAGCTGCAGCATGTGCTCGAGCACCAGGTTGGGGGTGTTGGAGTGCACATGGATCTTGTAGTCGGGATAGGCGCCCACGAGCAGCTCACAGTCGCCCATGGAGCCTAGGAACTTAAGGCACTCGTCCTCGTCAAACGGGGCGTCGGCCTTAAAGAGGAACTCGTTGCAGTAGCGGAACTCCGAGCCCTCCCAGTCGTCGTTAGCCTCGATCTCAACACGGCCAAGAGCGGCATCGCGGGCAGAGCCGGCGGAGTCAAACGTGGCGGAGAAATCCTCGACAACGGTGCTGCGGCCGAGCGCAGCGGCAACAAAGTTCTCCAGGAAGATGGCAAAGCCAAAGGCGCCGGAGTCGACCACGCCGTTCTCCTTCAGAACGGGCAACAGGTCGGGTGTGCGGGCGACGGACTGGTACGCCTCAACGACGATGGCATCGAGCGCATCCTCAGCCGAGAACTTCTTCTTCTCGCACTCATCGGCCTTGGTCGAGACATCGCGCAGGACCGTGAGGATCGTGCCCTCGATGGGCTTGCGGACAGCCTGGAAGGCGACCTTGACGGCGCGACGGAAGGCGAAGGCAATGTTGGCGGACGTAATGGGCTCATCGGCAGAGACAAGGCCCTCGGCCACGCCGCGCAGAATCTGCGAGGTGATGACGCCGGAGTTACCGCGGGCGCCCATCAGGGAGCCGTGGGTGATGGCGCCGGCGATGGCTTCCATGTCGGCGTCGGCAGGAAGGGCGGAGAGCTCCTTTGTCACCGAGGCAAGCGTGAGCAACATGTTGGTACCGGTGTCGCCGTCGGGTACGGGGAAGACGTTGAGCTTATTGATCTCCTCGGCCTTGTCGGAAACGGCAGCCGCAGCGATCGGAAAACAGGTGCGAATGGTCTTTGCAATCATGGGTATTTGAATCTCCGTTTTCGGATGCTAGTTCAGACGGCTCTTGAGCGCGTCGATATGGATGCCG
>DBGBJN010000301.1:0-14824 GCA_048449885.1 Collinsella sp. | reverse complement strand
GCCGTGACCTCGCCTTCCTTGGCGGTAAAGCTCACATCGGTAAGAACTTTCTCGCCGGCGCGGCCGTCCTCGCCCGCACCATAGCCAAATGCCACGTGATCGAACACCACATCGTGGCCCGCGGGCTCAAATTTCTCGCTGCCCCGCGCCACAGGCTCCTCCATGATGGAACGCATGCGCTTGGCAGACGACTCGGCGGCAAACAGCTCGGCCATTAACATTAGCGCCTGGTCAAAGGGCGCATAGATACGGCTCACCATAAGCAGGAAGGCAAACATCACCAAAAAGTCGACCTGCCCGGAGGCGACCACCGCGGCGCCCGTAACCAGCGTGGTGGCAATGCCCAGACGCAGGATGACAAAGGCGGAGTTGACCAAAAGCCCGTTAGCGAGCTCGCTCTTGGTGGTCTCGCGCTCCTCGGCATCGATCACGGCGTTGAGTCCCTCAAGATAATGGGCCTCCTGGTTGGTGGCGCGAATCTCGCGAACGCAGTCGAGCGTCTCTTGAATAGCCTCGGTAACCTTGACCTTCTCGGCGCGCACGCGATCAAACACCGGAGTCATGGGGCCGCGTGTTAGATACAACACGGCAAAGGCCACGGGAACGCTCCAAAACGCCGCAATCGCCAGCTGCCAGCAAAAGAACAGCGATGCCACGAACACAATGGCGCTTGCGATGATGGCACCCCAAAGCTCTCCCAGCACGTGGCTGTAGGCGTGCTCCATGGCCTGGACGTCGCCCATGATGGTCTCGGTTAAATCGGCCAGATCACGACGACCAAAAAACGACAGCGGCAGTTTGCGCAAGCGCTCAGCAATCTCCATACGCTGCTTGCCGCACTCCTCGTAAAAGATGCAGTAGGTGTAGTAATACTGCTGCCAGTTAGAGGCAAAGAGCAACACGAAAAAGACCAGGAGGCCGCCCACGATCGGCAGGGCATCCGGCAGGTCAGCCCCGCTGACGAGATGCTCGACAAAGCCGGCCATAACCAGGAATAAAAAGCCCATGCCGGCCATGGTGATGAGATTGGTGAGCGTGGTCCAGAAAATGCCGCGTTTTACGCCGGCGACGCCTTTATCGGATAGGAAATACTTCTTTTGGAATGAGGCGAACATTTAGGCCTCGCCTCCCTTCGTGACGGCGGCATCCGCGGTCGCTGCAGTGATTTTCCAGCTCGCGGCCTGTTCGTACTCGGCCCACATCTTGGCATACAGGCCATTTTGGGACAGCAACTCGGCATGGGTACCCGACTCCTGCACGCTGCCCTGGTTGAGCACCACGATTTGGTCTGCGCCCACCACGGTCGAAAGCCGGTGCGCAATCATAATGACCGTGCGGCCCGCCGCCAGCTTGCTAAAGGCGCGCTGGATGAGCGCCTCGTTCTCGGGATCGGCAAACGCCGTGGCCTCGTCGAGCACCACGATAGGCGCGTCTTTAAGGATCGCGCGGGCGAGCGCCACGCGCTGGACCTCGCCGCCCGAAAGATATGCTCCGCCAGCGCCGAGCATGGTATTGATGCCCTGCGGGAGCTTGGCCACAATGTCGTCGCACTGAGCTGCGGAGAGGGCCGCACGCACTTCGTCGTCAGTGGCCGTAGGCTTGGAGGCGCGCACGTTGTCGGCAAGTGTTTGCCGGAACAGCTGGTTGGTCTGGAACACGAAGGCGACCTGGTCCATAAGCTCGTGCGGATCCATATCGCGAACGTCCACACCGCCTACGAGCACTCGACCCGAGGAGACATCCCAAAAACGCGGGATCAGGCTTGCGCAGGTTGACTTACCGCCACCCGAGGGACCCACCAGGGCGAGGGTGCTACCAGCGGGAACGCTGAAACTTACATGGCTAACGGCAGGTGCCTCGGCGCCCTCGTACGTAAAGCTCACGTCCTCAAATCGCACGTCGCTGCCGGCAGGGTGCTTGGGTTGGGCGGGCACGGAGAGCTGCTTGGAATCCATGACGCTTCGAATACGAGCCAACGAATCGGCACTCATCTGAGAGGCCTCGCCCACAAACATGAGCTTGGTCATGGCCGTCGGTACCACGGCCGAAAATATCGCGTAAAACGTGAAGTTGGTCATAAAATGCGCGAAGTCCGTCTCGCCTGGCGCCAACAGCAACGCCACGGGCAACAGGAATGCCACAAGACCATTGAGCGCGGTAAGGTTGAGTACCTGCGGACCTCGGCAGAACGTGCCCGCATAGTTTTGCGCCATGTCGGCGTATTCGGCGATTGCATCGTGGAAGGCCTTAAAGGAGTAGACCGTCTGCTGAAACACCTTGACCACGGGGATGCCGCGTACGTATTCGGTGCCGGTCTTGTTCATCTTGACCAGCGCTCCCATGTAGGCCTTCATGAACTCGGCGCCTTCGCCGCTCATCATGGTGGCCATGGCGCCAAACGAAACGACGACCGAGATAAGGCATGCCGCGCCCAAGCGCCAATCGAGGGCGAAAAGCAGCACGAGCAAGCCCACGACCATGGCGGCGGCGCCGGCGATATCGGGCAGCATGTGCGCGAGCAGGGTCTCGGTGGAGGCGGCGCATCCGTCTACAATACGGCGCAGCTCACCGGTGGCGTGCGTGTCAAAGTAGCCGAGCGGCAGCTTAAGCAGGTGCTCGCTCGTAGTCTTGCGGATATTGGACGCGCAGCGAAACGCAGACAGGTGCGTGCACATGAGCCCCACGAAATAAGCTACGATGCTTGCCAGCGCAAACCCCACGGCCCACCAGCCATACATCGCGATGTCGCAGGCTTCGCTCCAGTTAGGTGCCACGGCGATCAGGTCGCGAGCGACAAGCCAAATGCACACGTACGGGCCAAAGCTCAGCAGCTGCGAGAGCGCCGAGAGCGCCATGCCCAAATACGTTAGGAATTTGCGGTCACCGGCATACGCGAGCAACTCGCCGATGCCTCCACCTTCCCTTTTTGATTCCTTTGCCATGAGATTCCTTTCTAACGGCTTGAGAGTTAACCGTAATGAACTTATCATTGATGTGTTAGCCATGGCTCACAATCAAGCCAGGCGTGGACGTTTCTGCAAAGGAAAGGGACGCTTTTGCAAATACAGCGGGCAGCGACCGACATAACCGAGCTCTACGCACCGCAATTTGAGCAGTTTGGCCTGGAGCTTACCGGCAAGGGCGCCGTTTTTACCGGCGAGGTGGCAAACGACCGGGCGCATGGCCGCGCATGGATTATGCCTCTCTCCCCTGCCTGCATCGTCATGGAGCATTTCATCACCCCGACGCACGATATGTACCTGGCCGAATACACACCCGAGCCATACGCCTGCGTGAGCGAAGTCAGCGCGCCCACACTTACATGCATGCCCGAGGCTGGCATAACGCCCGCGAACCTCAAACCATTGCATGGACCGTGGCCAAACAATGCCGTTTGCAGCTTTATCCAAGATAGCTGTGGCGAGGAATTAAGCCCGCTGTTTGCGGGGGAGCTTTATCACTCGCGCTCGGTGCTCTTTTTGCCTGGATATTTTGACGAACTGGAGCACCGCTATCCCACCGAGTTCGCGGGTATCTTTGAGGCGTTTGCCGAGCCATGGCACGAGGAAGCGACGTCTGCCATCTGCCACACGCTGCGCCGGATTAACGAGGACCGCGCCCGCACCGTAGGCGGACACGTCTATATGCAGGGCATCGTGGAGACCATGGTCGCGGAGCTCGCTTGTTCGTGCGCGGCCCACAAGCAGGCGCGGCAGGCGGCAGACACACGCGTCAGCATAACCATTGCCGAAGAAGCAACGGCAATGATTGAGCGCGCGCTTGACAAAGGCAGACATGTGGGTATCAACGAGGTGGTCGAGAGGCTCTACACAAGCCGCTCCAAACTATGCGCCACCTTTAAGGCCCAAACTGGCGAGTCCCTGGGCGCCTACATTCGCAGACGCCGTATGGAGCGAGCACAGGACCTTTTGGCCGATAGCGCGCTCACGATAGCGCAGGTGGCAGAGCGTCTAGGCTACCCTCAGCAGGCCGCCTTCGCCCAAGCCTTCAAACAATACACCGGCATGACACCCACGGCTTGGCAAAGCAAGCATCGCTAAGGCCCAGGCTCCCTGGCCGTAACGGAGCGATTAATTAGCCGCCGTCCGTCAGCTCACCCAGGATCTAAACGTCAAGATGTGCACGATCAAGCGCCTTTTTGATAAGAGGGACAGATCGATCAGCCAAATACAACGGAATGTTGAGCACCCCGTCGTCGAGCTTTAGGTTCTTAAGTGAGTAGCGGACCCTCAATGGAGTCGTCTCCGCATGCTTGTCGGCATAGTACTTAAGGCTCTTGGAATGAACGACCTCTCCCGATTTGACCTCGACGGGAACGATTTCGTTTCCGACTTGAATCAAAAAATCGACTTCGTGCTTCGGCTTCTCGTTTGTCCAATAACGCGGAGCAGCATCTAACTGTGAAAGCAATGCCTGAAGCACATAGTTCTCGGCGAACGAACCTTTGAACTCCGAAAATAGCGCATCCGAGATGGCAAAAGCGGACGCATCCAGCCTTGCCATGCGGCGCAGCAAGCCGACATCAAGACAGTAGACCTTAAATGCCTTGAGGTCATCGTACGCAGAGAGCGGCACACCACCAGCAGCATTAAGGCGAACCGCCGTGATGAGCCCAGCATCGGCAAGCCATTCCAGAGCATCCTCGTATTCTCGAGCACGAGCCCCCTCGCGCACCGCACCCCAAACGAACTTTTTGTTCTCGCGCGCCAACTGAGCTGGAATCGAGTTCCATATTTGTGAAAGCTTGGCGAACTGCGCACGGCCACCATGCTTGGCAAAATCGCGCTCGTAGGAATCCAAGAGATCAGACAACACCTTATCGACCTGAACGATATCGCCCGTCTCCACCCACCGGCCAAGAGCCTCTGGCATGCCGCCGCATGCAAAATAACGACGAAGATGCTCGACGAGACGGACATGGAAGAAATCGGGCACTGTCTCGATCTGATCCAGGCCGCCAAGGTATTCGTCGTAGTTTGCAGCACCCTCGGCTTTCAGAAACTCGGAAAAGCTCATGGGGCGCATCTCCATGAACTCGACCTTTCCCACCGGAAAAGCGCTGGTCTCACGGGACAAGCGAACGCCCAACAAAGACCCTGCGCATGCGACGTGATACTCGGGGGCCTCGTCACAGAAGTATTTAAGGGCGCCGACTGCAGAAGGACAATCCTGGATCTCATCAATAATAAGCAGCGTTTCGCCGGGCTCGATAGGCTGTCCAAGTGCCAGGGAAAGATTTGAGATGATCCGTCGAGGATCGCGCGTACCTTCGAAAAACTGAGCGTACTCGCTCTGTACCCCAGGTGACGGCTCCTCGAGCGTCAGATACACAAAATTGAGGTACGAGGTTCGGCCGAACTCCTTAAGCGCCCACGTCTTTCCAACCTGGCGCGCCCCCTTAAGGATAAGCGGCTTACGATATTCTGACGCTTTCCAAGCGTTAAGCTTGGCAATGATATCTCGCTGCATGGACGAACCTCCCGCAAAGAAACTTCCGTAAACGTGATATTTCCCACATTTTACCCTAGGTAAAACGTGACATTTATCACATTTACGGAAGTTTTAAGCTCATTTCGCCACATTTTCATCACATTTATTGCAATGTGACAAAGGGACAGTCCCTTTGTCACCCGCACAAAAATGGACGCGCCAACGGCGCGCCCATTCACTCTATTTATATCAGCCCCACCTGACCCGAACGGCCGAGTCGTTGCAGAACCCGGGAGCCCCGGCAGGGCGGGTGCTTGCTCAAAATGAGTTCCGCACGCAAAGAAGGCCACTTAATGTGGCCTTCGTCTTGCGCAGGACTGTTCGAAATGTTGAGCAAGCACCCGCCCTGCCGGGGCTCCCGGGTTCCCGTTTACGAGAGCGACGTTCTCAGCAACTCGTTGAAGAGTTTCGGGTTGCCCTTGCCGCGGCTCGCCTTCATGCACTGGCCCACCAAAAAGCCGATGACCTTCTGGTTGCCGTCACGATACTGCTGCGCCTGATCGGCACAGTTTGCTAGCACCTCGTCCACGATCGGCTGCAGCGCGCCAGCATCGCTCACCTGACGCATGCCGCGCTCGTCGACGATCTTGTTGGGGTCGTCGCCGGTCTGGGCCATGGCCTCAAAGACCTCGTGCGCCTGGTTGGAGCTGATGGCATCGGTCGCCAGCAGCTTGGCCAGCGCTGCCACCTGAGCCGGCGCGATGCCGGACTCGGCCAGCGAGACCCCCGCGCCCTTAAGGTAGGCGATCATCTCGTTCACCAGCAGGTTTGCGACCGTCTGGGCCTCCTTGCCAGCCATACCGGCAGCGGCCGCCTCAAAGAACTCGGCAAACTCGGGGTCGCCGGCGATCTGCTCGGCGTCGGCCGTCTTAATGCCAAAGTCGGCCTCAAAACGGACGCGCTTGGCATCGGGCAGCTCGGGGATCTCACCACGGCAGCGGTCGATGAACTCGTCGTCCAGATCGAACGGCGCCAGATCGGGATCGGGGAACAGCCGATAGTCGTCGGCCGTCTCCTTCACACGCATGACCACGGTGCGCTTGCGGCTGGGCTCCCAGTGGCGGGTCTCCTGATAGATGATGCCGCCCTCCTCGAGCACCTCGGCCTGGCGGCAAATCTCGTAGGCAAGGCCGTCGTGCAGGCTCTTAAATGAGTTGAGGTTCTTGAGCTCGGTCTTGGTGCCCAGCTTGGTCTCACCGCGGCGGCGAAGCGACACGTTGCCGTCGCAACGCATGGAGCCCTTCTCCATGGAGCAGTCCGAAATGCCCAGCGTCACAAAGATGCGACGGAGCTTCTCCATAAACAGGCGAGCCTCCTCGGGCGTACGCAAGTCGGGCTCGGTGACGAGCTCGATGAGCGGCGTGCCGCAGCGGTTGTAGTCGACGAGCGACTCGGCCGCGGCGGTAATGCGGCCCTCGGCACCGCCCACGTGCACCATCTTGGCGGCGTCCTCCTCCATGTGGATACGCAGGATGCGAATGGGCACCGTGTAGGAACCGTCCTCGCGACGCTCGGGCATCTGCAGGTTGGACGCGTCATAGCTGGCCAGGTGGCCGGCGCGCTGGTTACCCTCGCGCATGGTCGACGTCATGGACGTGGACAGGCCCTCGGCGTTGGCCGAAGCGCTCGCCAGGCTCTGGGCCTCAGCCTCGCCAAACGCGCAGTCGGGGCGCTCGGCAGCACCGCGACCGGTCACGTCCAGATCCAGGTGGCCGTACATGGCAAAGGCGACCGGACCCTGCGTGGTCTGGAAGTTCTTGGCCATATCGGGATAGAAGTAGTGCTTGCGGTAGAACATCGAGTGGCGCTGAATCTCGCAGTTGGTGGCGAGACCGGCCTTGACGATGCTCTCGATGGCGCGCTTGTTGGGCACCGGCAGGGCGCCGGGCAGGCCCAGGCACACCGGGCACACGTTGGCGTTGGGCTCGTCATCGTGGCTGAGCTTGCAGTTGCAGAACATCTTGGTATCGAGTGCGGTGAGCTCGGTATGGATCTCCAGGCCGATCACGGCCTCCCAATCCTGCAGGACCTCGGAAAGCTCCTTCATTACAGCTCGCCTCCCTTCCCGGCAAAATCGGGCGCGACGGAAAGCGCGGGCGCACCCGTAGCGGCATCGGCAAAGCCGCGCTCCAGGGCGCGGGCAAACATAAGCAGTTGACGGTCCTTAAAGGCCGGACCAACCAGCTGGGCAGAAACGGGCAGCTGAGTATCCTCGCCCAGGCCCAGCGGCACCGAGATACCACCGTTGCCGCAGATGTTGAGCGAGATGGTGTACAGGTCGGAGAGATACATCTGCGTGGGGTCGCTGATCTCGCCAAACTTAAAGGCCGTGCGCGGCGAGGCGGGCATGAGGATGGTATCCACCTTGGCATACGCGGCATCGTAGTCCTGCGTGATGAGTGTGCGGGCCTTTTGCGCAGCGTAGTAGTACTTGTCGTACACGCCCGAACTCAGCAGGTAGGCGCCGAGCATCTGACGGCGCTTGGCCTCGGCGCCAAAGCCGTGGGCGCGCGAAAGCGAGCTCTGGTCGGACAGGTTGGCGCAGCCCTCCTCCTGATAGCCGTAGCGAATGCCGTCGAAGCGGGCCAGGTTGGAGAACGCCTCGGCCGGGCCGATAACGTAGTAGGCGGCGATGGCGGCGTCCAGGTGCGGCAGGTCGACCTCGACCAGCTCGGCGCCCTGGTTCTGCAGCTCCTGGGCGGCGCGCTGAACAGCGGCCTTGACCTCGGGCGTCAGGCCTTCGGCCTCCATAAACGCGGGGATGATGCCCACGCGCTTGCCCTCGATGCTGTCGTTGAGGTGCTCGGTAAAGTCGACGGCGCAGTCCTGGCTGGTGCAATCGTACGGATCGTGACCCGCGCCGGTAAGCGCGTTCATGGCCAGCGCGACATCCTCGACCGTGCGGCCAAAGGGGCCCACCTGGTCGAGCGACGAGCCAAAGGCAACCACGCCGTAACGGCTCACGGCACCATACGTGGGCTTAAAGCCCACCACGCCGCACAGCGACGCCGGCTGGCGAATGGAGCCGCCGGTGTCCGAACCCAGCGAGAGCGCGACCTCGCCCGCGGCGACGGCGGCAGCGGAGCCGCCCGAGGAGCCGCCGGGCACGCGCTCGGTATCCCAGGGGTTGTTGGTGCGATGGAACGCCGAGCTCTCAGTGGAGCTACCAAAGGCAAACTCGTCCATATTGGCCTTGCCCATGGGCAGGCAGCCGGCATCGAGCATCCGCTGGACGCAGGTAGCGGTGTAGACGCTCTGGTAGTCCTCGAGCATATGGGAAGCGCAGGTGGTGCGCGTGCCCACGAGGTTCATGTTGTCCTTAATGGCCAGCGGCACGCCCGCAAGCGGGGGCAGCGGCTTGCCTGCGGCACGGTCGGCATCCACGCGCGCAGCGGCCTCGAGCGCAAGCTCGGGCGCCACCTGCAGGAATGCCTGGACCCCGCCCTCGCGCGCCTCGATGGCGGCAAGGGAGGCCTTGGCCACCTCGGTAGCGGTAAAGTCGCCGGCGGCAACGCCCGCGGCGATCTGGGCGGCGGTAAGGGAATCGAAGCTCTGCGCCATTACTCGCTCTCCCCCTCTCCCAAAATGGACGGCACGCGGAAGTAGCGGTCGCGCGCGCTGCCGGCGTTTTCGAGCGCGACGTCGAGCGGCAGGTCGCGCTCGGGCTCGCGCAGGTCATCGCCCATCACGTTGGACAGGCTTCCGATGGGATGGAACGTGGGCTCCACGTCGGGCAAGTCATATTGCAGGACGGGCTCGAGCATCTGGACGGCGTCGTTCAGGTAGGACGTCATCTGGGTGAGCTCGTCATCGGTCAGTGCGATCTTTGCGTACTCGGCGATGCCGCACACGTCTTTCTCGCTGAGTGCCATAGGCGCTCCCTTCCGCATAACAGATAAACCGCTCTAGTATACAAGGCAACGCCGCTTGGAGCAGGTGCTTTACCCAAATGCAGCGAAAACGTAACGAGGGCGGCGGGCTGGCAGGCTGCGGTCTGGCGGTTCTGCAGCGAAACCGCACCGTCCATAGCGAAAACCGTCTCGTCCGCAGCGAAGACCGTCCCGCCCACAGCGAAGACCGTCGCGTCCACAACGAAGACCATCACAACATTCGCCAAAATCGCGATTTTCATCGAATGTTGTGATGGTTTGGAAGTCCCGGCCACCACAAAGGTGCCTGTCCCCATTGTGGTGGTTCTGAACGATGCCTTATGCCGAGGCCTTGGCCTTGCGGCGCTTGCGGACCGCGTGGATCACGATGTCCAGCAGCAACAGCACAATGGCTACGACCACGATGAGCACGGCAAACTCGCGCTTGCCCCAGTGGCGGCCGGCCAGCGACTTTTGCTTGTCGACGTCCTTCTTGTTGTACTTGGTGCGCACGCAATGCACCAGCAGGCGATGGTCGTTCACGCCGTAGGGCGTGCAGGTGACGAGCGTCACCTTGTCGGCGCCGGGCTCGATGGTCAGCGACTCCATCTCCTCGGGCAGCACCACCTCGGAGTCCACCATCTTGTAGGCGAGCGTCTTGTTCATGGTGTGCAGCAGCACCAGGTCGCCGGGCTCCAGCGAGTGGATGTCGTCGAACATGCTCAGGTTGCGCATGCCCGAGTGCGCGGTGAGCACGCAATGCGTCGAGGTGCCGCCCACCGGCAGGCTCGTGCCCTCCAGGTGGCCGACGCCCGCCATGAGGACTTCCTCGCTCGTGCCGTGGTAGATGGGCATGCTCACGTCGATGGAAGGGATCTCGACCCAGCTCATCATGGGGTCGCGGTCAAAGATGAGCTGCTGGGCGTAGGGCTCGATCTGGTCGGCGGGAAGCTCGGTGGCCTCGCCCGCCAGCTGCTCGTTAAAGGAGCGCGCCTGGAGCAGGATGCGCTCGCGCTCCTCGGCAGACAGTGCGTCCACCGTGCTGGACACCGTGCTGATCTGGTTGAACACGCCCGAGGCCTCGAGCCGGTCCAAGATCCACGGCCAGGTCATAAGGCCCACGCCAATAAGGATGATGACGATGGTAATGAGCCGATCAGCCCACCGCGGCAGTCGCTTGCGGCGGCGTTTGGACTTTGGTTGAGGTTTGGGCTGAGGGCTTGAGCCGCCGTTGGCCGTGGCGTTATTGCTCTTCATATGTTTGGCGCCCTGCACCATCGCCGGTCACTCCTCTACAACTTAGGTTGTCTAAACAAATAATAGCCGATTAGCGAGCTCATGCGCCGGACAACGCAGCTAGAACCGAAACGCCGCCTACGGTTCGAATTTTTGGAGACCTTCTACAGCGCTTCTTGCCATGGATATTCCTTTCCAAACATGCGATCGACTTCGAGCTGAATTCGCTCATCGTCGATTGCCGCCAAAGATAGCGCAAGCGAAATGTCGTCGACACGGGAGGAGCCGGCAAACACGGGCGCATAGCGCCACACTTGGATCATCGCCGTCTCGTTATCCGGCAACTCCCCGTCTGCGACTTCGAGGTCGCTCAGTTGACGCCATATACTTCTTAAGACGGCCTTTTGTTCCATGCCCGGTGCAGCGAGCATCGAACGCGCGGCGAGCGCCGTCTCCCCGGCGTCAACAAGATAGTCGATCTTCGGCGTCTTCCTTGCAAAAAAGACCTTCGAGACAGGCGAGGAGAGCTCTGACATGTGCTCACTGAGCAGAAGATCAACGGCAACAGGGAACACGACGACACGTCGCTCGCGACGCTCGCGCCTCGCGAGCCCCCTGTCGACAAGCTCGGTTATGGCCTCACTCGCACGGCTTGCCGAGATCCCAAGCGCACGACAAACGTCATAGGGACGATATGGCTCCTGGGTTGCTCCCCAGATTGCGGCGGCCTGCGCGTTAGGCGACATCTTGGTCGCGTGATTGCGAAACCGGGCACCGCCCCTCTCCGTGCAGGCTGTACCCATAAATGGAAGAAAAGCCTGTCTACCGGGGCAGACAAAGGGAATCCCTTGTGAGACCAATGCTTTGCGCTGACGTGCATCGGCATCAGGAAACGAAACGACAACAGGAGTCTCCGCGCGCAAGGCTAGCTGACTATAGACCCTCTTGGCCTCGGGAAGCGCGACGCCAGTAGGCAAACTTGCAAGCAAAAACGAAAAACCGTTTGCGTCAACAGCGCGGACCTCAATCGCCCGCAGATGCAGCGGCAAACGTGCGAATCCAGGCCAAGTTTTGGTCTTGGCGGAGAGGCCTAGTGCTTCTTGTAAGTAGATTAGCGCTTCGTTCATTTCCATCGTTTTCGTTTGATTCCAGATTATATTGGAATTATACATAATTTTCGGAATTAACGAGATTCCTTTCGTGCCTGAGCCCGCATTTGAGTTTTCAAAATGTCCCGAATCGGCTGGGCGATTCGGGATACAATGTCAATAGAAAACGACGCACCCCGCGTAAGTGTATGAGAGCGCGGGCGGCCTAGTTTTCAGCTTTTGTTAAATGCCCGGGATCCGACCCCCGGGCATTCTTATTTGCGCTTGTTGCGGCGCAAATGCCTTCTACCGTCCGCACCGCGCGTGCGCCTACGGACCTTAATCCGAACCTCATACGAGTCAAGAAACGCGATGACGGATGAGTCCGCATCGGACGGTGGAGGCTGCCTGTGTTGTCCAAAAAGAACGGGGCAAACTCCAGCGCGGAGTCTGCCCCGAAAAGAGAATGGCAAAGCAAGAACGTCGATGGACGAGAAAAGTGTCCGCAAGTCTCATGGCCATCACATCCCACCTGCCAAGGGGATGGATGAGTGAGCGTTACTCCTGCTCGGACTCCTCAGCCTGCTTACGGCTGCGGATGAGGTGCGCCACGCCAATGCACAGCACCGCGCCACCAGCGATCCAAGTGAAGGTCACGCCGTTGAGACCGGTGAGGGGAAGGCCTGTGCCCTTCTGGTCGACAATTGTGAAGCTGAGCTTACCGACCTCAGCCTTTGCAGAGTTAGCCTGAACAACATCTTGACCTGCCACGATAGCACTCGTAGCGTCGGGCATCACATCCGTACCGGCCTGGTTGAGCGTACGGCTGATAGTGAAGGTAACACCACTTGCTGCGGAATTGTTGTACCCAGGGGCAGGCTCAACCTCCTTGAGGACATAGGTTCCCTCATCGAGACCGACAACATTAATTTTGCCGTCGTTATCCGTGGTAAGCTGCACCACTTCGCCTTCGTTATGTTTTACACCCTCAGCGTCGATGTACTTGTTTTCGATGGTTTCGCCATTCTTCTCCTGCAGAGTGAATTTAACGCCCGAAAGAGTCGGGTTTTTGTCATTTACAGTGTCACTACCGACCTTGGTGACGTCAATGCCGTAGGTGTAATCATAAGCAGGGTGAATTACCGTATTGCCCTCTCCAGCACCGTGCGGATTGTTAGAGTAGGTAAGCGTAACCTTATTCTCCTGAGCTTTACCAACCAAGCCATCGAATTCTTTTTTGATCTTGCCACTTTCGAAGATCTTGGTGGAGTCGAGCTTGGCCTTGTACTCGACAGTCACCTTCGAGTCACTGTTCAACGCAATGGCAGTGCCGCCCGCGTCCGTGCAATTCTTGAGATTGGTGAAGCCGACAGTTATCGTATCGTTCTCGTACTTGGCGGTGTAGCAGCCAGTCTTGACCTCGGTATCACCAATCTTGACCGTGACAGCGGGCGTCTTGCCATCAGATTCAAACTCGGGCGTCATGGATTTGGGAAGATTATCCGTGAAGGTGTACCCGTAGGTGCTGTAAGTGTTGATGTTACCCGCAACGGTACCGGTAAGCAGGTAGTCGACATAGTCGTCCATCTGAGAGTCCGCAGCCTTATTGGGATTCTCAGGTGTGCCGAACGTGCTTCCCGTTGCGTCGTCCTTTACGGCCTTGGTCACAGTGGGGACCTGCTTCTTGGGAGCAATGGTCTCATCGGAACCGCCGACAACGGCGAAAATCGGCGAAGTGAAGGTATCCGTGTTGCGCCCGGCGACAGCATTTGGGTCCCTGACGACACTCTTAGTCACGAAGAGCCAGTAGCCGGTATTCAGACCAGTGAAGGCGCCACCGGTGCTCGTTTTGCACTCATCCGTCCCTTCAGTGATATTGGCGTCCTCCAGTGCCTTGGCGATCTTGTCGAGGGTCGTTCCGGCATCGAGCTTAGTAGTCTTGTCTGTACCTGACTCGTACTTACCTTCGGTTTTAGCTTTAAGCCAGTCAGCCCACTTCTGAGCATCATTGCCGGAGGGCTTTGTAACGTCGCTAGTATCGGCAAATGCCCCGATCACAGCATCCCTAACGGCATCTGACGCCCACTCAATGTCGGAAAGCGTCTTAGCGCCATTCCAGTTGTTAACGCCATCCAAATCCTGCGTGACCTTGGCCTTGAAAATCTGGATACCCTTAAAGGTTGTATCCGTATAGGTCTTCTCGTCAATCGTTACATTGCCATCCAGAGCCACCGTTGGCGTGCCATCAGCAAACGCCATGGTCACCGGGGCCATTACGCCACCGAAGCTCAGCGCTGCTGTGAGGCCGGCGGTTACTGCCAGGCGTGCGATGTTCTTGCTCATGCTCATCTTCTTTTCCTCTGCTTTCTGCTTGAATTCCATTTGATCTAAATCTGTCTGTCTGTGTCTTAGCATCTACTTCGCTACGTCTCGCCCCGCTCTCTGTGGGGCTGCCAGCTACTCTTTATGGCTGCCACCTCCCCGCTTGACCAGGAGCGCGACCACGATGAGCGCGGCTCCGGCGACCGCTGCGGCGGCCGCGGCGTACATTGCCATATCGCCAGTCGAGGGCATAAAGCCTCCGGTGGTAATGCTAGGGGGTGTGCCGGTGGGCGTGTTGATGAGCGACGCCTCCAGGCTGCCCGTCGACCCGTCCGCGCTGTCGGCGCGCAGGGGCGACTCAGCCGTGATGGTGAGTTTGGGCTTGGCGGCGGCCACCTGGTCGACGTCCAGGCCCTCGGCCTTGACCGTCACGGAGCGCGCGCCCTCAAAGGCGGTGTAGCCCTTGGGCGCCTTGAGCTCGCGGACCTCCAGCTTGCCCGAGTCCACGCCCGAGACGGTCACGCGGCCGTCCTCGCCCGTGGTAACGGTGGCCTTGCCCTCCGCATCCCACGTGCCGTCGGCCACCAGCGTGCGACCACGGTCGTCGGCGATGCTCAGGACCGCCCCGGCAAGCGGCTTGTCACCGTCGCTGCCGCGCTTGGTGAGCGCGAGATCCCAGGTGTAGGCGCACGCATCGTCGCTCGGCGTGCGGGTGAAGCCGGCGTCGCCGGACTGGTCGGCAAAGGGAGAGCGCGGGTAGCGCAGGTAGACCTCGTTGGGGTTGCCCTTCGCGATGCC
>DBGBJN010000300.1:0-7538 GCA_048449885.1 Collinsella sp. | reverse complement strand
TAGCCGTCGGCGTGCGCGGCGACAGGCAGCAGCAACAACGCAAGCGCGACGAGCACGCAGACGGAAGCGAATCGCGCAAACAGGTGGCGCTGCCGGCTGACTTTGGCGGCGAGGGTGTTCATAGGCACATCCTTTGTCTGTAAAACCAACAGCGCCATTGTCCCACGTTTGCGGGTACGCATGACGAACATCTAGGCGACCGGAGCGCCAAACGGGATGAAAGTCACACCCGCACCCCGGCAGCTAGTCATTGGGGACGTTCTTAAATGACTAGTCATTAGGGACACCCTTGGCATAGCCCGCCCCGGCAATAGATACCACTTCACAGCTCCGTCACAGGTGTAGCGGCTTTGTGTGGGCGCGGCACGCGCTGATTGAGCCGCCAGCCGAGGGGCATAAAGCAGTTGAGCGAAAACGGTTTGCCCCTTTGCCGTTCGCTCGAGGATCATGTCCCCCTTTTCCGCGGAAACCCCGGCAGTTGCGAAGAGCTGCCGGGGTTTCTGTCGTTTGTGAGGCTAAGTCGGTACGCAGCGATCGAGACCTTGAGCCGCAAACCCACCGTGCGCAATGCGCACCGCCGCCAACTTGTGAGCGCAGCAACGCCTTCCCTGCCAAGCCCCGCGCTATACTCGTCCGCATGGATATCAACGCACGCAACATAGCAACACACGCCGCGGACGCACCAGCAACGGCAGCGCCCACCCCCGTCGTGGGCCGCTTTGCCCCGTCGCCCTCGGGCCGCATGCACTTGGGCAACGTGTTCAGCTGCCTGTGCTCGTGGCTTTCGGCCCGCAGCCAAGGCGGCAGCATCGTGCTGCGCATCGAGGACCTGGACGATCGCTGCAAGCGCCCGGAACTTGCCACTCAATTGATTGACGACCTGGCCTGGCTGGGACTGGAGTGGGACGAAGGCCCCTACTACCAGCACGATCGCCTGGATCTGTACGAGGACGCCCTGCGTCAGCTGCAAGACGCCGGCCTCACCTATCCCTGTTTTTGCACGCGTGCCGAACTCCACGCCGCGAGCGCGCCGCACGCGAGCGACGGCACGCCCATCTACCGCGGCGCCTGCCGAGACCTTTCTGCCGAGGAGGTTGCCCGCCGCAGCGCTCTGCGCGCTCCGGCCACGCGCCTGCGCGTACCCGCCGTCGACGACCTCGCAAACGATGTGATCGAATTCGTGGACCGCACGTATGGAGCCCAATGCGAAGCACTCGCCACCGAATGCGGCGACTTTTTGGTGCGCCGCAGCGACGGCGTTTTTGCCTACCAGCTAGCCGTGGTGGTCGACGACGCTGCCATGGGCGTCACCGAGGTCGTGCGCGGATGCGATCTGCTGGGCTCCACGCCGCGCCAAATCTACCTGCAGCATTTGCTGGAACTTCCCACGCCGCACTACGCGCACATTCCGCTGCTCATGTCGCCGGATGGCCGCCGCCTTTCCAAGCGCGACCGCGACCTGGACCTGGGCGAGCTCCGCACCCGCTTTGGCGCGCCCGAGGCACTACTGGGCTGGCTCGCCGGGCAAACAGGCATCGCGCCGGACGCCACACCGCGCTCTGCCGAGCAGCTGGTCGAGCACTTTAGCTGGGATGTTATCCGCACGCATCGGGAAAACATCACTGTAACGGTCGAGTAGCCAGCCACCCCGCCCCTACGCGACATCCCAGGGCTGGAGTTCGTCGCCCAGGCGGACAATACAGTCGTAGAGCACGGTGTGGCACTCGGCTGGGTTGGCGTCACGATGAAAATGCCCGTAGTACCAGCGCTTGTAGTCCAGGTGGTCCTCCAGCTCGTCGAAAAACGTGGTGAGTCGATCGACATCGGGATAATTCCAGCCAGGTGCCGGGTAAAGCGTGGGCGAAAGCATGCGCGTGGAGCAGGTATGGGTGATCGCATAGTCGACCTTCCAACCCACGCTGTCGAGCTTTGCCCGCGCCTCCTCAAAGTTGCGCTCGTCCGGCAGCTCCTGCGGCCACCAGCTGGAATACGGAATGCGGTATTCCTTATCCACGCTCGTGGCGCCGCCCATGGTAAAGATCGTTGAGCCGTCGAGCTCAAAAACCTCACCGCGCGTCAGGCGTCGGATGGGCGAGGTGTCCGACAGACGCTGCGTCAGGCCGCCGTGCCACAGCTCCATGGGGCGCTCCGCCCAGTGATCGAAACGCTCGTGGTTTCCGTCGACAAACAGCACCGTATAGGGGCGCGACTCCAGCCAGGCGATATCGGCACATTCCTCGGCAGAGAAATCCCACGGAAAGCCAAAGTCGCCCGCGATGATGAGATAGTCGTCACTTGTCAGACCATCCCCAAGATCCCAGTCGCGAAGCTTTTGCATGTCGACGCCGCCGTGAATATCGCCCGTCACATAGACCGTCATCGGATCACCACTTCCCTGTAAGTCGCTAGCCCACATTCTGCACGATCACTAAGTCAACCGTTCCAGCCCTTCCATCCTTTGGGACCTACCCCTCGCTCTTCCATCCAAACGGGTCAAACACCCAAAAGATCAGATCGAGCACGCCGCCGGTCATCGTGGCGCCGGCAAGAGCCATGCAAACATGCAGAAAGCTGGCACTTCGGAGCACGTCGAACGGCCCCAGAACAGCCAACAGCGCGACCGCTGCGCCGGCTACGCACAGCGCGAGGCACGGCCCCGCGTCCTTAACGCACTTCTTTGCGAGATGCTTTGCGTTGTCACTCATCGGTATCGAACTCCTTAGAGGGTCGTTGTTCAGACGCATGCCGCCGCGGCAGAGCGGGGCGGCAGGGTAAGTGTCACATGCTGTGCGGACATCAATGGAGAAACCGCCTGCTCGACCAACCTTTGACGCCGTTTTGCACCGGCACCACATCCCCCGCTATCGAGGTCTAATACTTTTCCCGAGAAGTGAATGGCTGTTTTTGAACCCCTGAAACATCCGCATTTTTCGGCGGCAAAATCGCAGGATTTCAGCGCCGAAACCGCAGGAAGCGGCACCTTTAAAGTGTCGATGCTTCGGGGGTCCGTTTTAGCTCGTTCACTTCTCGGGAAAAGTGTTAGGCCTCGCTGTTAGCTATCCAAAAAGACACCTCTCCCTTCCCCACACCACCCAAAAACTCATCCAACGTTAATCTTGGCTCAAGAATCGCTTAATCTATAACCTGCACTATAGAGTTCGACCAAGGGCGGGGCGGCGCCGCGCAACGCAGACCGCCGAACGCAACGCTCGCGCCCGGGCAAATCGCCCGGCGTCGCGCCCATCGAACGAAAGGACAGGTCATGGACGACCTCGAAAAAGTTGAAACCATCCGCACCAAGTGCAACGTGAGCTATACCGATGCCAAGGCCGCGCTCGACGCCGCCGACGGCAACGTTCTGGACGCCATCATTTGGCTCGAGTCGCAGGGCAAGACCCAGACCACGTCGGCGCACGCCGCCACCGAATCCACGCCGGTCGACGAGCCCTCGGCCGAGATGGTCGCCGCACAGGCCGCCTACGAGAAGTCGAGCGAAAAGACCGATTTCTCCAAGAAGATGGACAGCGTGTGGGAGTACCTCAAAAAGCTCTTCCGCCTGAGCCTGGACACCAAGTTTATCGCCACGCGCCGCGATGCGATCATCCTCAACATTCCCATCCTGATTCCCATCGTCGCGCTGTTTGCCTGGGGCGCCACGATATGGCTGATGCTGCTTGGCCTGTTCTTTGGCATGCGCTACCGCATCGATAGCGACGGTGACGTACCTGGCAGCATCAACAACCTGATGGAACACGCCGCCGATGCCGCGGACGACATCAAGCAAAATCTGAACGACGACAAGTAATCACAGACGGGGGCACGTATGGCACGAATCCTGATCGTAGAGGACGAGGAGAAAATCGCCCGCTTTGTGACACTCGAGCTGGAGCACGAGGGCTACCAGGTGGAGCACGCCGCCGACGGCCGCACCGCCGTGGACCTGGCGCTGGAGCGCAACTACGATCTGATTCTGCTCGATGTATTGCTGCCGCAGCTCAACGGTATGGAGGTGCTGCGGCGCGTCCGCAAGCACAAAGATGCGCCGGTGATTATGGTCACCGCGCGCGATGCCGTGATGGACAAGGTGGCAGGGCTCGATGCCGGCGCCGACGATTACCTGACCAAGCCGTTTGCCATTGAGGAGCTGTTCGCACGGATCCGTGTGGCGCTGAAGCGCTCGGAGGCCGTGCGGGCGGCTTCGGGCGTTGGCGGCGTCGGTGCCGGGGCGAACGTAGTGGGCGGCGCGGGCGCCGGTACCGTTGCGATGCCCCTGGCCGGCGGCTCGGCCCAGGCATCCGCCGCGCCCTCCCCCGCCGCGCTCACCGTGGGTTCGGTCGCGCTCGACCCCGACCGCCGCGAAGTCACGGTCGGCGGCTCGCCCATCGCGCTCACGGCTCGCGAGTTCGACGTCCTCGCCCTGCTTATGATGCACGCCGGCACCGTGCTCACGCGCGAGCGCATCGCGCACGAGGCGCTGGGCTACGAATACGTAGGAGACACCAACAACGTCGACGTGCACATCGCGCACCTGCGCGCCAAGATCGAGGACGCCGGCGGTGCCCGCATCATCCAGACCGTGCGCGGGGTGGGCTATGTCTGCCGCGCGTAACGTCGAGGCCAAGCGCGTCACCTCCATCGCCCGCGCCATCAACTGGAGCTATATGTGGCGCCGCCTGTTGAGCTATGTCTGGCTCGACCTGCTACTGGTGGTGATTGCGGCGGCGATCCTCGTCTATGGCTACAACCAAACGCTGCCCGAAGGCGCGTTTACCGCAGGCTGGATTCCCGGCGCCACCGTTCACGGCATGTCGCTGACGCCCGCGCGCGGCTGGGACCTGGCAACGCTCGCCTATACCGTCGAGCTTGCGCACACCAGCAAGACCTTCCCGCTCGCGCAGGACCTCGTCGCGCTATGGCCTCTCTACCTTGTCGTTGTGGGTTGGCAGGTCATCAGCGTGCTCAACATGCTCGGCGGCGCCCGCCGCGTGCGCCGTACCATGGCACCACTCAACGACCTGGCCTTACGCGTGGACGAGCTCGGCCGTATGCAGCTCTCCGGCGGCAAGATGGAAACGCTGGAGCAGGCCATCGAGCGCGCAAGCGTCGACTCGCCGAGCGTCACCACCGGCGACGCCGACCTGGCGAGCATCGAGGTCGCGCTCAACCGCCTGCTGCGCCAGATGCAAGAGGCCAAGCTGCAGCAGATGCGCTTTGTCAACGACGCGAGTCACGAACTGCGCACGCCCATCGCGGTGATTCAGGGCTACGTAAACATGCTCGACCGCTGGGGCAAAGACGACCCAGACGTGCTGGCAGAGTCCATCGCCTCGCTCAAGGCCGAAAGCGAGCATATGCAGGAGCTCGTGGAACAACTGCTGTTTTTGGCACGCGGAGATGCCGGCCGCACCGTGCTGCGGCGCGTGAATACTAACCTGGCTGCACTGGTCGGCGAGGTATGCGAAGAATCGCAGATGATTGATGCCGCGCACGCGTATCGACTGGCTTTTGATACTGCGTTTGCCAGTGACCCGCGCTGCGACGCATCCGTCGATGTCGCGCTCGTGAAGCAGGCTCTGCGTGTGATCGTGCAAAACGCCGCCAAGTACTCGGATGCGGGAACGACCATCACATTTGGCATAACGCCGGATGCGGGCGCGGGCACGATCGACATAAGTGTTGAGGACGAGGGCATCGGCATGAACCAGGAATCCGCAGCTCACGCGTTTGAACGGTTCTACCGCGCCGACAACGCACGCGATGCCGGTGCGCAGGGCTCGGGTCTGGGGCTTGCCATTGCCAAGTGGATCGTCGACAGCCATGGCGGTGTCATTGGCGTGACCTCAGTCGAGGACGTCGGCAGCCGCTTTACGATTCGCCTGCCGCGGCAGGAAGCCCCTCGGCATAAATAAAGGGATAGGGCCACGCGGCCCTATCCCTTTTTGCTAGCTATGGCAGCTTGTGCACTACTCGCGGCACAGGTGCACGGCGAAGCCGGCGAACTCGCGCTTAAAGTACACGAGCTTGGTGCCGCCGTCAGGCAGCAGCACGCGCGACTCCTCGTTGACTTCGAGTCCGCGCTCGGCAAACCACTTCTCGGCCGCATCGATGTCGTTGACGGCAAAGCCAATGTGGCCCTTGGCGCCACGACCGTTCTGCTTCATGATCTCGACCAGCGAATCATTAAAGTACGAAACGGGGGTCTCGATGACGGGCAGACCCATCATCGTCGAGAACAGCTCCGTAATCTCCAGGGCGTCTGCCGGGTCGGCAGCGTTAATGCCCACATGGGCAACGCGCATGCCAAAGAGCTCGACCGGGTTGGCGTTCTGCTCACTCATACAGTCAGCGCCTAATGAGCCATAACGTCGAGGACGGCCTTCTCGGCAGCGACGCGGTTCATGCCGGTCATGAAGGGCACGCCGCTCACGTACGGGCAGGTGAGGCCTTCGGGGGCAACGGTGGTGGCGATCAGCAGGTCAGCGCCCTCGTCGCAGTAATCCTTGGCCTCGGAGATGGCGCACTGCACGATCTCATACTTGTCGGCATAACCGTTGGCGTCGAGCAGGGTAGCGACCTTCTGGGCAACGAGCGTGGAAGTAGCAGCGCCAGCACCGCAAGCCAAAACGATCTTCTTCATAGGTAATGTCTCCCTTCATGGTTTACTTTAGGTAAGTGTACCGCAGCGAGCGATGGCACTCGGCCTCGATGAGCTTTTATGCCAGTTTGCTTGCGCGCTGCGTATAATACATCTAGTACGTGTTGTCATACCGCTCGCTTTATGAGCGACTAAGGACCCTAATATGCCCGATTCCCGCACACTCTGGACCGCCGTCGTTATCATCTGCATCGCCGTGTCGGTGTTCTTTAGCGTCAAAAAACGCACCACGTTTAAACGCCTGCAGCAATTGATGGCCGCCAAGCAGTGGGACGAGTTCGATCGTTTGCTCGACGGCAAACTCACCAGCATGCTGTACCCGCGCTATAACCGCGACTACCTGCGCCTGAACTCCTATCTGCTGCGCGAGGACCACGAGCGCGCCAGCGAGATGTTCGACCTGCTGCTGGGACTCAACCTCCCCAAGATGCAGCGTGTCGACCTGGTAATTAAGGCCTTTAACTACTACGTTGGCCAGGAGGACCGCAAAAAGTCCAAAGAGCTGTTGCACGAGATCAAGGGCTTTGAGGGAGGTCAAGCAGAGGCGGTTGCACACGAGTGTCAGCTGATGTACGACACGATGATCCTCAAGCGCCACAACGACATTCCCGAGCTGGAGCGCATGCTCGAGGATGTCGGCGACGACCCGGTCAAGCGCTGCCGCTTGGAGTACTTGCTGGCCCTGCAGTACCAGAACAAGGGCGACGAAGTCAAGTTCCAGGAGTTCCTGGAGAAGTCGGGCCAACACTCGATGGCCGTCAACGCGTAACGGACGGCTTGTGCTAGACTTCTAGTCTCACGGGGGCGTGGCGGAATTGGCATACGCAGGAGACTTAAAATCTCTCGCCGCAAGGATTGTGGGTTCGAGTCCCACCGCCCCTAC
>DBGBJN010000299.1:0-1744 GCA_048449885.1 Collinsella sp. | reverse complement strand
GCAAGCCTGAGGTCAGGGGTTCGATCCCCCTAACCTCCACCATGATGGACCTGTAGCTCAGTTGGTTAGAGCGTCCGGCTGATAACCGGGAGGTCACAAGTTCGAATCTTGTCAGGTCCACCATCAAAACTGTGAAGAGCCCTGAGGCGTTGCCTCGGGGCTTTTTTCTTGTCTGCGATAAATCTCATTTTGGTTTTGTGTGCTGTGCGAAAGATTGGGTAGTATAGCTATTCAATGCGGCAACCCTGCCGCGTGTTAACCGCTACGTACCGGAGGTGTTCCATGGTTCGTGTCGACATAGAGACCATCGTCATGGCCGCCGGTCCCGTGCCATCGCTTATCGTGCTTCGCGAGCGCTGCAGCAAATCGGACTCGCCCGCGCCGCTGCGTTCCCTTTCCATTCAGACTGGTTCGTTTGAAGCCGCTGCCATCAGCCGCGGCATCGATAGCGGCCGCGCCGAGCGACCGATTACCCATGACCTGTTGCTCGATACTGTTGGCGCCCTGGGCGCCAAGCTCGAGCGCATCGAGATCGTTCGCGCCGAGCCGCCGGTGTTCTACGCGACGATCGTCGTACTGGCCGATGGTGACGAGCGCAAGATCGATGCCCGTCCCAGTGATGCCATTGCCCTTGCCGTGCGCAGCAATGCCCCCATGTTTGTGGAGGATGACATCATGAATCGCCTGGGCACTGTTTCTACCCACGCCGAGGAAGTCGACGACGAGCAGGAGTTCGAGAAGTTCGACGAGTTCGTCCATACGCTCTCCCCCGATGACTTCTAAATGCGCGGCGTCCAGGTTGCGGAGCGTTCGCTGATGGCCGGCGGTATGTCGGCTGAGGCGGCTGCGATCGCCCGCGAGGCCCAGATGCGCTCGGAGGCTTCTGAGGCGGCTCGCATTGCCTATGTGACGCAGGCCCGCACGCTCCGCGAGCGCCGCGGCTCGTTTATCAAGATGGTTGTCATCTCCGCCCTTGTCGCGGCAATCTGTTCGCGCCTTCGTGGTACAGTTGGTGCGCTTGGGTTTTCGATCTCTACGGGCCTCGTGATCTGGGGCGTGGTCGATGCGGTAATGCTGACCAGTCAGATCAAGGCGCTCGACAAGCGCGCGATGGATATGATGCGCGCCCGCGACGCTGCCGCCAAGATCGCCGCCGAGGCACAAGAACTGTAACGACGCCAGACTCGATGGGAAGGTCTAAAGATGGCACAGGATATGCAGGACGCCGGTAACGTCTCCCCCGAGCTCGACGCCATGGTGTGCGATCTGATCGGCGCGTTCTTGGACGACCTTGCCGCCGGTGAAAACCCTGGCGTGGTCGTGGCAATTGAGGACGCCGCTTCCAACCGTTATCTGGCGGCGCTCGATGAGGATGGCGAAGAGGCGTGCCTCGAGGCGGCCACCAACTTTATCTCCGAGCACAAGATGGGTCTTAAGGACGAGGGCCTGGGCCGTATCGCTCGCTATGCCATCGGCTACACCGGCTGCGTCGAGATTGACGGCGGCTATCACGATGCTCTGCTCGTGAGCTTCTTTGAGACTACGCTCGAGAGTGGTTTTTCGGCATATGTGCTGTATGAGGGCATGGGCGCCGGCGATGGTGTTATGTGGAGCGACCCTGAACCTGCAGGTGAGGAAACCCCTCTCATCTAAAATCGCTAAAATAAACGAGTTTTCGGTAAAAGGCTCAATATTCCCGCTGAGCGTTGTATCGCTGGGCGGGCCGCATACGCGTGCCGGTTGT
>DBGBJN010000298.1:0-3198 GCA_048449885.1 Collinsella sp. | reverse complement strand
TTAGCGTTGCCGTGACCGGTGCGTTCGCAGGTGCCGCGGTCTGGCTGTTCTTTTTTGCGATGGAGCACGGTATCGACTATCTATGGACCGAGATTCCGCACGCGCTGGGCGTCTCTTCGCCCGAGCTTGCCAGCGGCCCGTTTGGCTTTTTGCCGTACCCGTTTTTTTCTGCCTGCTGGGCGGCCTGTTAATCGGTCTGTACGAAAAGATGACAGGCACCAAGACCGATGACCTCAACCAGGTGATGGCTAAGGTTAAGCAAGACGGGCGCTACCCGTACGACAACCTGGGCAAGCTTTCGCTCGCGGCATTGCTGCCGCTGCTGTTTGGCGGAAGTATTGGACCGGAGGCCGGCCTGACCGGCGTTATCGCGGGTCTGTGCAGCTGGGTTGGCGACCGCATGCGCCGCTTTGGCGCCGAATTTAGGGAGCTTACGCTGCTGGGTACCCAGGCCGCGTTGACGGCGCTCTTTACCGCGCCCGTCTTTGGCTTTGTGGCACCGCTTGCCGGTAGCGCCGACGGCGACGAGGGCTCTGCGTCCGACGAGATCACCATCAGGCTGCCCAAGGCGCAAAAGACCGTGGTTTACGGCATCGCGATTGCCGGCGGCCTGGGCACCTACCTGCTGCTCGGCCAGCTCATGGGCGGCGGCATGGGCATGCCCAGGTTCGAGGCTGCCGTGGTGGGCAACTTGGAGCTTACCTGGCTCGTCCCTCTGTCGTTGATCGGAACAATCTGCGGCTGGCTGTACTTTGTCTCTGAGCACACGAGCGAAGCGCTTGCCCATGCAATAGGGGAGCGTCCTGTCGTCAAGGCCATGCTAGCCGGTCTGGCGCTCGCCATCTGCGGCACGGTCCTGCCCTACACCATGTTTGCCGGCGAGACTCAGGCCGACGTGCTCATGGAAACCTACCTGACCATTCCCGCTGGCGTGCTTATCGCGACCGGTCTTGTTAAGGCCATGCTGACGCCCGCCCTCATCAACCTTGGTTGGCGCGGCGGCCACTTCTTCCCGGTTATCTTCTCGGGCGTAAGCCTGGGCTATGGCCTTGCCATCCTCACCGGCGCAGATCCGGTCTTTTGCGTTGCCGTCTGCACGGCATCGACGATGGGCGCCGTCATGCGCCAGCCGGTCATGGTCGTGGGCCTGCTGCTCATGTGCTTCCCACTCAAGGGTATCGTCTGCATGATCATCGCGGCCGTCATCGCCGCCGGTATCCCACTGCCCAAACCGCTGCGCAAGTAGTACGGTGGCGTACGCCGGGGATATGCCATTTGTCACGGATTTGCGGGGGGCGATCGCGTCCTTCGTGGATTGAGACTCGCGTGCCTACAGGTCGCGTACTTGATAAACCTTGGTGCTGACGGTGCAGCTGATTGCGCATAGCGCGAGGGCCAGCACGGCAATTCCTGCGCACAGGAAGCCAAGAACGGAAGGATCGGGATTCGCCCCGGCAATCATCGACATGAGCTGGTTGCTGATGGGGTTGAATGAGTTTAGCGTGACCATGATAAGGCACATGTATAGAGCGTACAGACCAACGGATAGGCGTTGCGCCTTCATGTGTTCAAATCGAAAGAACAGAGGCAGTACCAAAAACACCGCCATGAGGGAGAAAAGCATCGATATTGCCGAGGCGATTGCGGTCTCAAAGACGGTCTCTCCCGTGGAGGGGATACCCACGCTGTTTAAGATCGGGATGGCGACGATACTCAACAGCACGGCCGCGCACGTCATGATGACCGAGAAAATAGTGATGCACAGGTAGCGTGCGCTGACGATGTCTTTGCGTGAGATGGGCAGCGTTGCCCGATAGCGCTCCCATCCGTTTTGGTTGTCGAGCCCGGCCAGCGACGTCATGGCCATGATAGGCGACATGGCACTGATCGCGAAGGCGCCGGCGGCGCTCATATCGGAATCACCATTCGATGCCCTGACGGCGGTCAGCACAACGAAGATGAACAGGCCGACACCTGCGATGCTCGGGACGAGCGTGCGAACGATGGCAAGCTCGGACATAATGGCGCGTTTCATTTCGAAGCCCCTTTCAGCATGAGGCGAAGATAGTCATCAATGGTTGCCCGATCGCAGGGAATCTCGGGGAAGGCCTCGAGCGTTTCGCGACGGTTGGGCACGAGCACGTCCACGCTATAGGCGTGGTGGACGGCACGGGCGCCTTCGACGCAAGCCATAAGCTCGGCGGCCTGCACTTGGGTGCAGTGGGCGATGCCGGCGCGGTCGGTAATGTCCTCGCGCGGCAGGTCAAACACAATCGAGCCATTATCGATGCAGATGACGCGGTCGGCGGCGCGATCGAGGTCGGACGTAATGTGGCTCGAGAGCAGCACGCTGCGCTGACCGTCGGAAACAAAGGCAAGCAGCTCATCAAGTAGTTCCTCGCGTGCCATGGGATCGAGGCCCGCGGTGGCTTCGTCCAAAACGAGCAGTTCGGCCTTGTGACTGAGTGCGCAGGCAAGTTGCAGCTTCATGCCCATACCGCGGGAGAGGTCCTTGACCTTTGCCTTGGGATCGAGGCCAAATCGGTTGATGAGGCTAGCGAAGGTGTCGTGGCTCCAGGTGGGGTACGCCGGGCTTACGAGTGCCTCAACTTCGGTCACCTTGAGCGTGGAAGGGAAGGGACACGTGTCCAGCACGAGGCCGACACGGGCACGTAGACAACGCTGTGTCTCATCGGGCGCGTCGGCGCCACAGCGCTGCCCAAACAGGCGCACTTCGCCGGCATCGAGTTTGATAAGCCCAAGCGCGGCGCGAATGGTCGTCGTCTTGCCGGCGCCATTTGCGCCCACAAAGCCAACGATCTGGCCGGGCTCCACAGCGAGCGTGACGTCGCGCAGTGAAAAGCGGTCGCTCACACGGCGTGAGATACCTTTGAGTTCTAAAAGGTTTTGCATGGTATAGCCTTTCTTGCAGATGGCTACTGCATGGTTTCGGGGGCTACGAGGTCGAGCATCTCGTGCAGTTTGTCGCGCGTGACGCCCAGGGCTTCGGCTTGGCTCGCCGCTTTCGCAAGCAGGTCTTCGATATGGCAGAGCTGATTTTCGCGCAAGAGTTCTTGGTTGCCCTCGGCGACAAAGCAGCCCTTGCCCTGCACGGTGCAGATAAACCCGAGCTGCTCCAGGTCGGCGTAGGCGCGCTTGGTGGTGATGACGCTCACGCCAAGATCGCTCGCGAGTGCA
>DBGBJN010000297.1:0-2821 GCA_048449885.1 Collinsella sp. | reverse complement strand
GAATGGGTGACCAACTTTGTTGTTCGCAAGTGCGCGCATTTTACCGAGTATATGGTGCTCGGCATCTTGGCAACGCACGCCTTTGATTTTGAGGGCCGGCGCACCTTTGACGTGCTGCTGCCCACGGCGGTGTTCCTGCTGCTGATTCCTTCGATCGACGAGACGATTCAGCTCTTTGTGCCGGGACGCGCCGGCATGATCACCGATGTGATGATCGACTGCTGTGGAGCGGCAACGGGCGTTGTGCTCCGATATCTACTACGATCGCTCATATGTGCCAAAAAGGCCGCCTAGGACGTATGTTTGGTCCTAGGCGGCCTTTTTTATTAGAGGGCTGATATGGGGCGTGGTGGCGTCGTTCCGTAGATCGGATTTGCCGGGCGCGCCACGCCCTGTGGGTGCGTCTGCTACTGAAGCGCCTGTGCGCCCAGGGCCAGGCAGCCCATAATGCCTTGCTTGCCCTCGAGGCTGTTGTTGACAATATAGGTATCAATGTCGTTGACCTCGGGCGTGACGATATAGCCGTTGAGCATCTCGGCGCACTTCTTGCGTGCGAGCGGCACGATGGTGGTGTGGTCGGCCACGCCGCCACCGATGATGATCTTTTGCGGCGCGTAGCACAGCGTATAGGTCATGAGCGCCTGTGCCAGATAGCCGGCGAGCAGGTCCATGGCCTCCGAGTCATCGGCCATGTCTCCGGCGCTCTTGCCATCCCAGCGCTTTTTAACGCCGGGGCCGGCGATGAGGCCCTCGAGGCAGTTGTCATGGAAGGGGCAAGCGCTATGCTCGCCGATGGTGTCGCGCGGGTCGCGCGTGACCAGGATGTGGCCGGCCTCGGGATGCATCATGCCGTGCACAAGCTGGCCGCCCGAGAGCACGCCGGCGCCCACGCCGGTGCCGATGGTCAGATACACAACGTCAGTGAGGCCCTGGGCACAACCAAAGGTGACCTCGCCCAGGCAGGCGACGTTGACGTCGGTATCGTAGCCGCAGGGGATATTGAGCTCGTTTTGGATAGTGCCCAGCAGATCAAAGTAGCGCCATGCCGTCTTGGGCGTCTCCAGGATCTTGCCGTATTGGGGTGAGGCAGGGTTGACTGCGGTGGGGCCAAAGGCGCCGATGCCCAGCGCGGCGATGCCCTTGTCGGCAAACCACGCGTTGACGGCCTCGACGGTCTCCTGCGGGGTCGTGGTCGCGATCTGCTCACGCTCCAGGACCGTGCCGTCCGCATAGCCCGTGGCGCAGACCATCTTGGTGCCGCCGGCCTCGAGCGCTCCGATAAGCTGCTGCTCTGCCATAATATTCCTCTCTCTGGGACGAGTTGCTCCATGACTAAAGTATAGAGCTCTAAACCATTTAAGAAAGCGCTATAAAAAGAAGCCTCGCAACGCGGCGGGCGGTGCGGGGCTTCTTTAGTTACTTTAGTTGCCGGGCCGTCCTTACCCGCGCGGTTTGATTTTATCACGCAGGGACTTGAGGTTCTCCAGCGCCGCGTTGAGCGTCTCGTCTCGCTTGGCAAAGTGGAAACGAATCAGATGGTTGACGGGCTCGCGGAAGAAGCTCGAGCCGGGCACGGCGCCCACGCCCACCTTGGATGCGAGGTCCTCGCAGAATTCGAGGTCGCTGTCATAGCCAAACTCAGAGATGTCCATCATGACGTAGTAGGCGCCCTGCGGCACGTTATGCTCAAGACCGATGCTATCGAGCCCCTGGCAGAACAGGTCGCGTTTGGCGGTGTAGAGGTCGAGGACCTCATCGTAATAGCTGTCGTCGAAGTTGAGGGCGGTGACAACGGCTTCCTGCAGGGGAGCGGCGGCACCCACGGTGAGAAAGTCGTGGACCTTCTTGATGCGCTCGGTGATCTGGGCCGGGGCGATGGTGTAGCCCAGACGCCAGCCGGTGATGGAGTACGTCTTAGACAGTGAGCTGCAGCAGATGGTTCGCTCGAACATGCCGGGCAGCGTGGCCATGTAGACGTGCTCATGGGGCGCGTAGACGATGTGCTCGTAGACTTCGTCGGTGATGCAGTACGCGTCGTACTTTTTGCACAGGTCGGCGATAAAGGTGAGCTCTTCGCGCGTAAAGACCTTGCCGCAGGGGTTGGAAGGGTTGCACAGGACGATGGCCTTGGGGTCGTTGTCGCGGAAGGCAGCCTCGAGCGCCTCGCGGTCAAAGTCGAATGTGGGCGGGTTGAGCGGCACATAGATGGGCTCGGCACCCGAGAGAATGGTGTCAGCGCCGTAGTTCTCGTAGAACGGCGAGAAGATGACGACCTTGTCTCCGGGGTTCGTAACCGTCATCATGGCGGCCATCATGGCCTCGGTGGAGCCGCAGGTGACCACGATATTCTGGTTGGGGTCGATCGGCATGCCCATAAAGTGCTCCTGTTTGGCGGCGAGCGCCTCGCGCATGGCCTGGGAGCCCCAGGTAATGGAGTACTGGTGGTAGAGCGGCTTGGGGTCGGCGGCGATGGTGCTCAGGCTGTTGAGCGGCTGCGCCGGAGGATCGAAGTCGGGGAAGCCCTGCGAGAGATTGACGGCATCGTACTTATTGGAGATGCGTGTCATGCGGCGGATGACCGAATCGGTAAATGTTGCCGTGCGGTTGGAGAGTTCTTACATGCCGGTCCTTTCGAGGATTTGCAGTGGGGCAAGTTTACTCCTATGAAACCGGTGGGATGTGCTCGAAATGGTCTCGAAAGACTCTTTTCAAAATTCTTGAAAATTGGGGCTTGCATCACGTGGCGTTCCTTGCAATAATAGTCGAGCGCGAAGCGCACAGGACACGGTGGGTGTAGCTCAGTTGGCTAGAGCGACGGGTT
>DBGBJN010000296.1:0-3560 GCA_048449885.1 Collinsella sp. | reverse complement strand
TGCGCTGTCCACCACGTTTAAGCATATCGGCAAGGCTATCGGCGTCATTCTCGTCATCGTGCAGATCCCGGGTTCGTCGGGCATGTACCCCATCGAGATGATGCCCGGCTTCTTCCAGTGGCTGCACCCGCTGCTGCCCTTCACCTATGGCATCAACCTGCTGCGCGAGACCGTCGGTGGCATGTATTCGTTCAACTATCTGTTCAACCTGTGCATCCTGGGCGTGTTCCTTATCATCGCGCTCTTTATCGGTCTGCAGCTGCGCCCGTTGCTGCTCAACCTCAACCTGCTCTTTGATAAGCAGCTTTCCACGACGGGCCTCATGATCTGCGAGTCCAACGACCTGCCGCGCCAGCGCTATTCGCTGCGCACGGCCATGCGCGTCGTGCTCGATTCCGATTCGTACCGTCGCGAGGTGCTCGACCATGCCGTGGCGTTTGAGCATCGCTACCCCTACTACATCAAGGGCGGTTTTGCCGCCGTGGTAGGCGTGCAGGTTCTGCTCTTTGTGCTTTCGACGGTGCTCGATATCGACAATAACGGCAAGATCATCCTGCTCGTTATCTGGATCATTTCGGTTATCGCCATCTGTGGCTGGCTCATCAACATCGAGTATATCCGCGCGAGCCTCAATACCCAGATGCGCATCTCGGCGCTTTCGGACGAGGACCTTCGCCGCGAGATGCGCGAGCACACGGCTGCCATCCCTGCCGCCCGTCGCATGTTTGGTCTCAACGCCAGCGAGCGGGGCACCAAGGACAGCGAACAGCCCACGAGCCGTCTGCCGCATATCGGTGCGCATCGTAAGGCTCAAGATGCCGACGGCGTTGACAACGTAAACGGAAACGACGGGGACACCACCCCGCTTGGCAAGCACTCTAAAGGAGGTGAGGCATAAATGAAAAACATCCTGCACCTGTTTAAGCGCGATGTCCAAAACGTGTCTCGCTCCGTGATCGGCATGGTCGTCGTGATGGGCCTCATTATCGTGCCGTGCCTGTACGCGTGGTTTAACATCGCCGGAAGCTGGGATCCCTACGGCAATACCGGCAACCTTAAGATTGCAGTGGTCAACACCGACGAGGGCTACGAGAGCGATCTGATTCCCGTCGAGGTCAACGTGGGTGAAAACGTAACCGCCACCCTGCGCGGCAACGAGAACTTCGACTGGGTCGTCCTCAACGACCGCGATAAGGCGATTGAGGGCGTTAAGTCGGGCGCATACTACGCTGCCGTCGTTATCCCTAAAACGTTTAGCGCCGACATGATGACGCTATTCTCGACCGAGGTGAAGCACGCCGATATCGAGTTCTATGAGAACCAGAAGGCCAACGCCATCGCACAGATCGTGACTGAAAAGGGTTCGAGCGCCGTCCAGAGTCAGGTCAACGAGACCTTTACCAAGACCATCACGACCATCGGTCTTAAAACCGTGTCCAGCCTGCTCGACTATATGAGCACCGACCAGGTGAGCAACTTTATCGCCAATCTGTCCTCTACGCTGGGCGATTCGGTCGAGGACCTGCAGGACGTTCAGGCGAGTGCGACGTCGCTCGCGGGCATTTTGAGCTCTACGTCCGATTCACTGACATCGGCGGGTGGCATGCTCAAGCAGACGGGCACCATCGATGAGTCGACGAAGCAGCTGATGAAGCACGCCAAGAGCGGCATCAATGATTCCAAGGAAGCGCTCAAGGCCGCCAGCGATGCCGTTGACGCGGCGATTGACGGAAGCGCGGGCTCGTTCGACAACGTGTCCGCCGAGCTTGCGAAGGCATTCGATGCCGCGAATCAGCATGTTGACCTTACGGTGTCTCAGCTCAACGAAGCCGCAGCGGCGCTCAATACGCGTGCTGACGATATCGATGCGATGGCCGATCAGCTCCGCAACCTTGCCGACAAGGTGAGTGATGACAAGCTCAAAGACGGCCTCAAGTCCGCTGCGACGTCGCTGGGCAGAATTGCCGTGGAGTACCGCAACAATGCGAAGGACCTGACGGCGACCGCAAAGTCCCTTTCGGACGGCATGGCGGAGGTCAACAACTCGCGTGCCGAGGTCGACCAGGCCATCGCCGATGCAAAGGCGGGTATCTCGGGTGCCAAGTCCGATTACGATTCTACGTTCTCGGTTAAGGCCAAGGAGCTCAAGAAGACCATTTCGGGCGTTCTGGATTCCCTGAACGGTATCTCGGGTGACTTGGATAGCGCCGTGAGCGGTCTGACCGACGCCTCTGGTTCGCTCGCGAAGGGTCTCTCCAAGGCTGCAAGGCTCGTCAACAAGGCTTCCGATCAGCTGGGCGAGGCGTCGGACAAGATCAGTGCCTTTAAGGACGAGCTTGATAGCGCTCTGATCTCGGGTGACCTGGCCATGATTAAGACAATGATTGGCAGCGACCCCGATGCCCTCGCCGTGTCGCTTTCCGGCCCTGTCGCACTCGACCGTAAGCCGGTCTATCCAATCCGCAACTACGGTTCGGCCATGGCGCCGTTCTACACGATTCTGTCGCTATGGGTCGGCTCGATCGTACTGGCGGCCATGATGAAGGTCTCGGTTGATGATGAGCTTATCAACGAGCTCATCCCCGTGCGCCTGCACGAGATCTACCTGGGTCGCTACCTGTTCTTTGGCGGTCTGGCTCTGCTGCAGGCAACGCTCGTGTGTGCGGGCGACATCCTGTTCTTTGGCATTCAGTGCGACAACCCCCTGCAGTTTGTGCTTGCCGGCTGGGTCGCGAGCCTCGTGTTCTCCAATATCGTCTACACGCTTACGGTATCGTTTGGAGATATCGGTAAGGCCCTCGCCGTCGTGCTGCTGGTCATGCAGGTCGGCGGTTCGGGCGGTACGTTCCCCATCGAGATGACCGGCCCCGTGTTCCAGGCGATCTACCCGTTCCTGCCGTTTACCCACGGCATCAACGCCATGCACGCCGCCATGGCCGGTGCCTACCATATGGAGTACTGGGTTGAGTTGGGCATTCTGGCGAGCTATCTGATTCCGTCGCTGGCCCTGGGCGTCGTCTTCCGCCGCCCGGTCATCAAAGCCAACGACTGGATCATCGAAAAGCTGGAGAGTACTAAATTAATCTAGCGCAACAGCGTGGCGTTACCGGAACATCGAGGTGTGCTCTGCCGATGCTTTAGCGTAGTGAATTGCGTGTGCCGCTTGGTTGTTGATACAGTAGCGGGGCGTGCCGGGGGTCCGGTGCGCCCCGTTTTTATTTGACCATGAGGCGGCACGCAGCCATACGCGTGCGGACACCACGCCCAGTTTGAGTGTGAGGATGTTCCATGGCCCAATACGCTGCCAACGAAATCGAAAACTTGCCCGATAGCCCTGTTGCTCGCGAGGACCTGGGCGCGGGCGGCACCTCCCGCGGCGCCGGCGCTCGCTCGACGCTGTTCTGGAAGGTTCTGCTCCTTTCGGTGGCGGTCATCTGGGGCTACTCCTTTACCACTATGAAGGACGCACTCGGCACCATTCCGGTGTTTGAACTGCTCTACGTGCGCTTTCTGCCCGCAGCGTTGGTCATGTTTGTCGTCTTCCACAAGCGCATCATCGC
>DBGBJN010000295.1:0-21637 GCA_048449885.1 Collinsella sp. | reverse complement strand
ACCTCGGGCGCCATGGTAAACATCACCTTGGGCTGCGGCTCGCGCAAAAACTCGGCAAAATCGACCACCTGGTAGGGCACGCCATCGACGCGCGACAGGTGCTCGACGCACGCGTTGCTCTCGGGCACGTAGAACACGCCGTCTCGGGGGCAGACGGGTGTTGCCGGAAGGTCCGCCATGTGCTTGCAGATGCGCGCGATGGTCTCGCCCGGCAGCGGATAGCTCAGCTCGTTGATGTCGTGCGCGCGATCGATGACCTCGGCGCCACCGCAGCCCACCATCACGTCCACCAGGCCTTCGATGCCCCAGAGCTCGTACATGGCCTCGGTCGCATGGGCGTCGCGCCCGGTGCACAGGCCAAACAGCACGCCGCGCTCGCGCAGGGCGCGGATCGCCGCCACGGTGCGCGGGGACACCGTGTGCTGGCTCGTGAGCAGTGTGCCGTCGATATCGCAGAACACGGCTTTGATGTGGCTGAAGGTGGTGTCCATGGGGGCCTTTCTGGGTTGCGCGGCGGTGTAGGGTGTATTCGTGAACGGCGTACATGGTATACCAAGGCACGGGCCGTTGGGGCCCGATCACCACAAAGGTGCCTGGCCCCTCTGTGGTGGCCGGACCCGAAGGGTGGCCGGACCCGGGGCGCGAACCATCACAACATTCGACGTTTTTCGGCAAAATCGCGATTTTCATCGAATGTTGTGATGGTTTTTACTGCCTTGCGGCACGATCAAAATGCCGTCGTCCAAACAGCAGCAACGCCGCGGGAACCGCCGTCACAACCATGCCCGCCCCTACGAGCGTCTGCTGCACGCCAAACGTCGCCGCCAGCCACGGGGCAATCGCCAGCGGCGCCACGCCGGCAAACAAATTGCCAAAGCCCATGACCGAGTTCACGCGACCGAGCTGCTCGAGCGGGGCCGTTGTTTGCACGATGGTGTTGTGGAGCGGGTTGACGACGCCCCAGGCCACGCCCAGGGCAATCTGGCCGACAAGGGCTACGCCCACGTACGGCGTTCCCACGTAGAGCAGGCTTCCCAGACCCACGGACATGAGCGCCACAAGCAGCGTCTTAAGGTTGACCAGGTGCGACGGCAAGCGGAGCGCGACCACGGCGCCCAGCACCGCGCCCACACCGCTGGCCGACGAGAGCCAGCCCATCCACTCAACACCGACGTGCAGGACATCGCGGTAGAAGAACGACTCCAGCGGATCGAAGGCACCGTAGCCAAAGTTCGAAAGGAAAATAATGCAGAACAGCAGGGCGAGGACACTGTTGGTAAAGACTGTCTTGATGCTGGTCGCGAAGGTGACGCGGGAGGACGTGCTGGGGTTGGAGCTTCGTCCCGCACGCTCCCCTTCCTCTGCCGAATCGGCATCCGCATGCCCGGCGACATGGCTGGCCTGCGGCCTAAAGCCCCAGCCGACGACGATCGCCAGCACGGTAAAGAGCATCATGAGCACGAACACCGCGCGCGACGACGCAGCCGCCGCGACAAAGCCGCCCAGCGTGGGACCAACGATGATACTCACGTTTGAAAACATGGCGATGGCGGAGTTGATGTCTTTGAGCTCGACAGGGTCGTCGGTGAGGTAGGCTGGATAGGATGTGGCGATGGGCTGGGCGAACCCCATCACAAAGCCCAGGAGCACCGCACCGAGCAAGACGATGCCGGTCGCACTGCCAAAAACAAGAATCGCCGCGCCGGTTGCCAGCGTGCCCACGATGCTCAGCAAGAAATGACGGCGCGGGCCCCAGGCGTCGAGCACCGCGCCGCCCGCAAAGGACCCCAGGATCACGAAAACGTTCATAAACAGAACGGCCAGCGATGTCGCCACGACTGAGGCATCGTCTGCATAGGTGAGCGTTCCGATGACACCGATAAAGTAGCTGGTCTGAAAACCGGTGTAGATGAGAAAGCGCATCGCCACCAGGCGCTTGGCCTGCACGGACAGCGATGATTGAGGCTTTAAGAAAAGAGAGGCGAGCATGGAGACTCCTTGTTTCATACGAATGCGGACGGAGGGCATTCGCCACCGTCTGTCAAATCAATCTATCCGCATGAAACATTAAGGACGCATCAAGCCCCTTCTCTCCGTTTTTCAACCGTCATGAACTACTTGGTAGATTGTAAGGCATGTCCCACACATCTACTAAAGCAAAAACCACCACAAAGGTGCCTGGCCACTTTGTGGTGGAAGTGACGTTTGCCCAGATAAAACCTGCCAAAATAAACCTGTCCCCTTTTGGCAGGTTATGGCAGCGCAGCGAGCCGGCCCTTAAAGGTGGTCTTGGATGAGATCGCAGATGGCTCGGGCGTCGTTGATGTTGATGGCTCGGGTCGCAAAGCCGGCGTCGAAGGCCTGACGCGCCAGGGCTTCGTTGCAGGCAAGGGCCAGCGTGTGACCGTCGACCAGGTCGAGCGAGCTCTTGCCGCGTAAACGGTCCACGCCGGAGCGCGCGACCACGATGTTGTCGAAGCCCTCGGTCTTGTAGCCCTCGATGATCACCACGTCGACATCGTTGTAGCGTGACAGCAGCTCGCGCGCGGGCATCTCGTCCTCCTCGCGCGTGTCGGCGTACTCCGCCCAGCGCGTGGCGCAGATGAGGCCCACGTGCTTGGATCCGGCCTGGTGATGGCGCCAGGTGTCCTTAGCGGGCACATCGATATCAAAGCCGTGATGCCCATGATGCTTGAGCGAACCCACGCGCAGGCCGCGGCGGGTGAGCTCGGCAATGACCTTCTCGACAAGTGTGGTCTTGCCCGAGTTTTGGTAGCCGATAAACGCGATCGCAGGGACGGCCGGTGCCGGAGCTGCGGGCGCGACGGCGACGGGTGCGCTTGCGGGCGCGGCACCGTCAGCGGCCACGGACTCAACGGCAGCGGCCTGACGCTCTGCACGATCCCACACGCCCGAGCGGCCACCCTCCTTGTGCAGCAGGCGCACGTCGACGATCTCCATGCCGCGATCGACCGCCTTGCACATGTCGTAGATGGTCAGGCACGCGGCACTCGCGCCGGTCAGGGCCTCCATCTCGATGCCGGTCTTGCCCGTCACGCCGGCCGTAACCAGTACGTGAAAGCCAACCTGTCCGTCCGCGCGCGCCGGCGCCCAGCCCTCGGGCACGTCCTCGGCCGGCGTCCCCGCCGCAGCGATGGGCGCAATGTCGCACTTGCTCTTGGTAATGAGCAGCGGATGGCACATGGGGATGATGTCGCTTGTGCGTTTGATGGCCATGATGCCCGCCACGCGTGCGCAGGCGAGCACGTCGCCCTTTTTGGCGCGGTCCTGCAGCACCATGGCCTGCGTCTCGGGGTGCATGAGGATGGTGCCCTCGGCGATGGCGATGCGATGGGTCTCGGCCTTGTCGGACACGTCGACCATGCGCACCTCACCCTTGGCGTCCACGTGCGTCAGCTCGTCGCGACGGGCGTCACGGGCGGGCTCGGTGGCAGCGCTGGCAGTCGGCTGCGCGCCTGCAACGGCATCGCTGGCCGCAGCCGTGACTTTGTGGGCAGACATCGCGGCCCTGCGAGCGGCCTTGGTGGCATCGGCGTACCTGCTCTTGGCCATATGATCATCCTCCGATTTGAGACATAAATCGTTGCGTGCCCTCAATTATCGCGTGTTCCTGCGGTTTGTGGGCCACGGCATCGCGCCAAATCGAAAGTACCTGCATATCATCACCACGGCGCAGCGCCTCACGCACCGAATACTCAGCATCGCTGAACAGGCACGGACGCACGCTGCCATCGGCCGTCAGGCGCAGACGGTTGCAATTCGCGCAAAAATGGTTGGACATGGCGCTAATGAAGCCGACCGTTCCCGCCGCGCCCGGAAAGTGCCAGTAGCGCGCAGGGCCCGCGCCGGCAGGAGCGTCGCTGATGTCGAGCGGCTCAAGCTCGCCCAGTCCCGCCGCGGTGGCCCCGGCATTGATGCGCGCCCGCAGCTCGTCGCTCGGCACGGTGTCGCTCGCGTCCCACAGCTCGGGATTGAGTGTGGGCGCGTGAGGGTCTACGGCACAATGCGAGCTCGTGTGCTCGTCGCCAATGGGCATGTATTCGATAAAACGCAGGTGGATGGGGCGGTCGACGGTCAGCCGTGCGAGGGCCGCCACGTCCTGGTTGAGCCGGCGCACCACAACGCAGTTGACCTTAACGGGCTCAAAGCCCCAAGCCAGCGCCGCGTCGATGCCAGCCATGGTCTGCTCGAGTCGGCCCAGGCGCGTGATCTTTCCAAACAGCGTAGGGTCGAGTGTGTCGAGCGAAATGTTGACGCGGCTAAGCCCAGCATCTTTAAGCTGTGGCGCCAGCTTGGGCAGCAGGGCGCCGTTGGTGGTGAGCGAGATGTCCTCGATCTGCGGAATCGCGCGGATGTCGCGAATAAGCGGAATAATACGGCGGCTGACCAGCGGCTCGCCGCCCGTCAGGCGTACGCGGCGAATGCCCTCCCCCGCCACCAAGCGCACAAAGCGGGCGATTTCCTCGGCGCTGAGCAGCTCGTCGTGCGCACGGGGCGCCACGCCATCGGCCGGCATGCAGTAAATGCAGCGGAAATTGCACTTGTCGGTAACGGCAATGCGCAGGTAGTTGATATCGCGGCCAAAACCGTCATGTTGCACGCGCCCGTCCACGCAGCCCTCCCCTCACGCGGCGTTTTATTCTTCGGAAAATATAATACCCCACGAGAGAATCCTGCCGACACCCGTACGACAGGACGGGTCACTTCGAGCAAAACCGGCTTCCCAAGCCCATCCTCAGCATACAAACCATCACAATATTCGATGCTTTTCCCGTTTTTGGCAAAAAACGTCGAATGTTGTGATGGTTTGCCTGCCCACGGCACCCCGCAGAAGGACCAAAGCGCCCCTAAAGGCCGCCGTCCCAGTGCCGAATCACGAATTCTCGCAGGTCGTTTTGCCGTTTCTGGAACGCTTCGCTTCGGTCGCACTTAAGGCCCATAGCGAGCGCGATGGCGTTCATCGCCCGATGCAATTGCAGCTGGTGGGCAAACTGAGTCCCGGTGAGGACGATCATCCTAAAGCCCAGCGCGCTCAGCACGGTCATACGCTCCGCATCCGACGCGCTGCGCTGTTTGTCAAGATGGTCCGAACCGTTGTATTCGATCCCCGTACCGCTCGCAGGCGCATATATGTCGATCTCGAAATACCCGGCCTTTGCGAGATACTTGAACTCGTTGGGAACATCGACCCGATGGTTGAGCTCGATCTTGGCGTATCCCAATCCTCCCTGAGAACGTTTTGCCACGACCATGATTGCGGTGGCCGTCTCCATGGGCGACCGCGCGCCATCGTGCACGCGCCTGAGCACGGCAGCCGCGCGTATAGCCCCCTGACGAGATCGGTTCTCATTGCAATAGGCAATCAAGTCGGCAACGGTATACCTCTGCCCCATCTCGATATAATCGCCTGTCGACAGATGATTCAAATGGTATCGGGCGCAGATTTCGTAGCCATATTCCAGCTGCTCGGGCTCGCTCATCCACGAACCCGCTTGGACAAAGCACATGGCCTCATCAACCACCAGAAGGCCCTCTGCCACCTCGATAAGATGGCATGGAGGTATCGGCGCCCCAAACACGTGGCACCTAAATCCAGCCGGTGTCGAGCGCTCAAAATCGAAGTTGACGAGCGTGTCGATATGATCGAGCTCTTCTCGTGGAATACCGAGCGAAACCAGATAGTCGGTAACGATTCCAACTGCCGTTGAAGCCCTCAGCCCCTTGGCATCGAGTCCCAATTTGGGCAGGCCCGCGGTCGGCTCCGCCTCGTTAGCAAGCGAGTCCTCATCGTATAGGCTGCTTGCTCGCGAGAGCGGCTCGGACGGACGTGCCACGTTGTGGTACAGCCAGGCAGTCTTATGGGACAGGACGATCGGCAGGTCCATAAGCCCTCCAATGGAGTCGGATAACCAACCTTATTCCCCTGCCCACGGGTCCGCACACCTTCGTGCGCAAGAAAGCGATTCCACCCGGTCGAGTAGTAGAAAAACCATCACAACATTCGATGCTTTTCCCGATTTTGGCAAAAAACGTCGAATGTTGTGATGGTTTGAGGCGAGGTGAGGGGCACGGAGGGATCAAAGCATCGTGCTCGAACGGGTTAATCCAGCTCTTTTAAGCCATGCGCCAGCTGCCAGTACTCGCCGTGCTGGGCGAGCAGCTCTTCGTGCGTGCCGCGCTCGATGATGCGGCCGTGTTCGAGGACCATGATGGCGTCGGCGTCGCGGACGGTGGACAGGCGGTGCGCGATCATAAACGTGGTGCGTCCGCGCATGATGCGGTCCATACCGCGCTCGATGAGCTTTTCGGTGCGCGTGTCGATGGAGCTCGTGGCCTCGTCCAGGATGAGCACCGGCGGATCGGCGACGGCCACGCGTGCAATGGCGAGCAGCTGGCGCTGGCCCTGCGACAGGTTGGCGCCGTCGGCCGTGACCGGCGTGTCGTACCCTCTAGGCAGGCGGCGGATAAACGAGTCGGCGCAGGCTGCCTCGGCAGCGGCGCGCACCTCCTCGTCGGTCGCGTCGAGCTTGCCAAAGCGGATGTTCTGCGCAATGGTGCCGCTAAACAGGTGCGTGTCCTGCAGCACAATGCCGAGCGACCCGCGCAGGCTGGCCTTGGCAATGTGCTTGACGTCGATGCCGTCGTACGTGATCTCGCCGTCATCGACCTCGTAGAAGCGGTTGATGAGGTTAGTGATGGTCGTCTTTCCGGCGCCCGTCGAGCCCACAAACGCGATCTTTTGCCCCGGCTTGGCAAACAGGTTGAGGTCCGTGAGCACGCGGGCGCCCGGCACGTAGGAAAAGTCCACGGCATGGAAGCGCACGTCGCCGGCAAGCGGGACCAAGCCACACGTGAGCTCGGTGCCGTCGGCGGCCACCGCGCGGCCCGACTCATCAACGGCTGCCACGTCATGCAGATGCCCGTAGACGCCCACGCCCTGGCCCTCGGGAATTTTCCACGCCCACGCGGCATCGCCCGTCTGCACCAGCTCCACGCAGCCCTCGTCCACCTCGGGCTCAAGGTCCATAGCCGCAAACAGGCGCTCGGCACCGGCCAACGCGTTGAGCAAGAAGTTGCCGAGCTGCGTAAACTGGTTGATGGGCATGGCGGCCTGGCGCACAAAGACCAGGTAGCTTGCAAGTGCGCCCACATCGGCGAGCCCCTTGATGCAGAGCATGCCGCCCGCCACGGCGACGATGGCATAGTTGACGTAGCCAATCACGACGGTCATGGGCACCATGGAGTTGGCATAGCTCACGGCGGCGGTACCGGTGCGGCGAAGCTCGTCGTTGCGGCGGGTGAAGCCGGCGACATTCGCTGCCTCACGGTTAAAGACCTTGATGACCTTTTGGCCCGAGACCATTTCTTCGATATATCCATCCAGGTCGCCAAGCGATGCCTGCTGGGCAGCAAAGAAACGCTTAGAGCGCGCGCCCGAGTAGCGCGCATACAGCACAATGGCCGCATCGCACACGAGTGTGATAATCGTGAGCTGCCAGTTAAGGATGATGAGCATAGCCGTGGTGCCCACAACCTGAATGGCGGCCTGAATCACGTTGGCAAAGCTGTTGTTAAGCGCCTCGGAGACGGTGTCGACGTCGTTGGTGAAAAAACTCATGATGTCGCCCGAGCGCGTGCCGTCAAAATAACTGAGCGGCAGCGTCTGGATGTGCGCGAACAGGTCGCGGCGAATATCGGACACCACGCGTTGGGCCGCACGCACCATGATCTGTGAGTAGCCCAGGGCCGAGAGCACGCCCGCGGCGTAGATGATCGCCGTCAGGATGACCTGCCTGGCGAGCAGTTCCTCCCCGCCCGTGGCCAAACCGTTAACGATGGGGCGCACCATATAGGTGCCGGCGAGGCTCGCGATGGCGGCGACGGAGGCGAGCACGCCCACCGCGAGCAACGAGAACTTGGCATGCCCCATGTAGGAGAGCAGGCGGCGCACAGTGCGCTTGAGGTCGGCCGGGCGTGCTTGGGCTGCGGTCTTAGGCATGGCGCTCACCCCCTTCCAAGGGCGATCCGCCAGGGACGGAGGAAAACGGATCATTCGCGCAGCCATCGTCGCTGCCGGCGCCGGCGTCCACGTTCCCCGCAAACTCCATCTGCGAGGCGTAAATCTCCTGGTAGATGTTGTCGCCCGCCAGCAGCTCCTCGTGCGTGCCCACGCCGTGGACACGACCGTCGTCCAACACCACAATGCGATCGGCATCCATGACACTCGCGATGCGCTGGGCGATGATGAGCACGGTCGTATCGGAAATCCGGGCGATGCGCTCGCGAATCTTAGCGTCGGTCGCCATATCGACCGCGCTGGTGGAGTCATCAAAAATGAGCACGCGCGGATGCTTGAGCAGCGTGCGCGCGATGCACAGGCGTTGCTTCTGGCCACCCGAAACACCAGCGCCGCCTTGGCCCAACTCGCCGTCCAGCCCGCCGATGCGATCAAGGAACTCGTCCACGCACGCCGCGCGGCAAGCCGCGAGGAGTTCATCGTCCGACGCCTGCGGATTGCCCCACTGCAGGTTCTCGCGCACGGTACCCGTAAACAGCACATTCTTTTGCAGCACAATGCCCACAGCATCGCGTAGAGTCGCGAGGTCGTAGTCGCGCACGTCGCGTCCGCCCACAAGCACGGCGCCTTCGGTGGCGTCGTACAGGCGCGCAATCAGCTGCACAAGCGAGCTCTTGCCCGAGCCCGTGCCGCCGAGGATGCCCACCGTCGAGCCGCTCTCGATGCGAAGGTCGATATGCTGGAGCACATCCTCGGCTGCATCCGCGCGGTATTTAAAGGAAACGTCGCGAAACTCGATACTGCCGTCCGCTGGCGCCGCAATCGCGAGGTCTCCCGCGGGGTTGGCGATAAAGGGTTCCTCATCGAGCACCTCGGCGATACGGCCCACACTCGTAAGAGCGCGCGTGAGCAGCAAAAACACGTTGGAAATCATCATGAGCGAGTTCATGATCAGCAGCACGTAGCTCATAAAGCCCGTGAGCGAGCCCACGCCCAGCTTACCGGCGAGAATCATGCGGCCGCCAATCCACAGGATAGAGAGCGCAGCCACGTACATCGACAGCTGAAACACCGGCAGGTTGAGTACCGCGCTGCCAAAGGTCTTTGTCGCCGTGCCGGCGAGCTCGGTATTGACGGTGTCGAACTTGGCCTCCTCGTGCTCGGTACGAACGTAGGCCTTGACGGCACGCACGGCGGTGAGGTCCTCCTGTACCACGCCGTTGAGGTGGTCCATCGAGGTCTGGAGTTGGCGGTAGAGCGGGCTCACGCGATAGGTGATGACGCCCAGTACGATTGCCAGCACGGGCAAGATGATCGCAAAGACGGTGGCGAGCGGGCGCGACAGCATCAGCGCGTAGATAAGGCCGACGATAAGCGTCACCGGGCCGCGCACCATAGGGCGAAAGCCGTTGCCCACAGCATTTTGGATAACGGTGATGTCCGTGGTCATGCGGGTGACGAGCGAGCTGGCGTCGTAGTTGTCCAGGTTGCCAAAGGCGAGCGTTTGAATCTTTTTGTACTCGGCCTCGCGCAGGTTGGCGCCTAGGCCCGAGGCAACGCGGGCGGACGTGCGGGCATAACCCAAGCCCAGTACCAGCGAAAGCGCAGCGCACACCAACATGTACGCACCCTGTAGCAGCATGTAGTTGATATCACCCGCAGGCACGCCCACATCGATGATGTTGGCCATGATGACCGGGATAAACAGCTCGAGCACCGTCTCGACCGACACAAAGAACACGCCGAGGATGGCATCGCGACGGTATGCCCCTAGATAGGAAAACAGTATTTTGAGATTGCGCACGCAGGTTCAACCCCCATCAAACGTTGTTCGCAAACGCACGTATTATTGCGCGCCGAATAATGGTGTCAAGTATTCCGAAATCGTTTTCTGCAAGGTTAACGCCGGCGGCGAGTTCTCGTGACGTGTGTCCATATTCACTCGGAATAATGGTGCACGCGACTTTTTTCGCCCCACTGCCAACACAAACCTTGACTCTACAATCGTTGTAGGGTTTTCACTACACTGGTACGTAAAACAAACCCAGCCAGAAAGCCCCGCCCATGGAACACGACCTCACACGCGGCAATGTCCTTAAGACCATCGCGGTCTTTGCCCTGCCCTATATGCTCTCGTACTTTTTGCAGATGCTCTACGGCATGGCCGACCTGTACATGATGGGGCAGTTTAGCGGCGCCGCCGGCATCACCGCCGTGGGCAATGGTGCGCAGACGCTCTATATCATTACCGTGACGCTCGTGGGCCTGGCCATGGGAACGACGGTGATCGTCGGCCACGCCGTGGGCTCGCGCCGCTTCGACCGCGCCGAGACCGCCATCGGCAATACCATCACGCTCTTTATGGGCGTCTCGGTGGTGCTGGCCGCTGTCCTGCTCGCGCTGTGCCCGCAAATCGTGGCACTCATTGGCACGCCGGCCGAGGCGGTCGAAGGAACCGCCGCCTACCTGCGCATCTGCTTTGTCGGCATTCCGTTTATCGCCGCGTACAATATCCTCTCGGCCATCTTTCGCGGGCTGGGCGATTCACGCTCGCCCATGTACGTGATTGGCGTGGCATGCATCATCAACATCGCGCTCGACTTTCTGTTTATCGGGCACATGGGGCTCGGCCCCGTGGGCGCGGCGCTCGGCACGGTAACCGCGCAGACGGCCAGCGTTGCCCTCGCGCTCGTGTGGCTCAAGAGCCGCCGCACGAACATCCACGTTAAGCGCAGCGACCTGCGCCCCCAGCCCGAGGTGCTCGGCAGCATTCTTAAGATCGGCGTGCCTGTGGCCGTGCAGGACGGCTGCATCCAGGTGGCGTTTATGTTTATCACCGTCATCGCCAACCACCGAGGGCTCGTCGACGCCGCCGCCGTGGGCCTGGTCGAGAAGATGATCAGCTTTTTGTTCATTGTGCCGAGTTCCATGGGCGCCACCGTCAGCGCACTCACGGCGCAAAACGCCGGCGCGGGCAAGGGCGACCGCGCGCGTCAGGTGCTCAAGGATGCCATGACGATCTCGGTAGTGTACGGCTGCCTGATTACGGCGCTGATGTGGCTGGTGGCCCCGGCGTTTATCGGCTTTTTTGCCAAGGACGCCGCGGTAGTCGCGGCCGGCACCGGCTATATGCGCAGCTATATTTTCGACGCGATTTTTGCCGGCATCCACATTTGCTTTAGCGGCTTTTTCGCTGCGTATGGCAAGAGCTACATCGGCTTTGCGCACAACGTGCTGGCCGTGGCGCTCATTCGCGTGCCGGGCGCGTGGCTGCTGTCGAACGCCTATTCCGACACGCTGTTTCCCATGGGCATCGCTTCGCCGTGCGGATCGATTTTGTCGGCAGTCATCTGTGTTGTCGCGTTTACCGTGCTCAACCGGCGCGGGGCTTTTGACAAGCTGATGGCGTAACGGAGCGACGCAGGCCCGACGCCCCTCCCCCGCTTTTTACCGAAAGGAACGGTCCCATGACCGACTCGTCAGCTGAACATACAGAGGGCCTGCTCCGCATTGGCGAGGTGGCACGCCTGTTTAACCTGAGCGTGGGCACGTTGCGCCATTACGAGCAGATGGGCCTACTGGACCCGGCGCACATCGATCCGGCGAGCGGATACCGCTACTACGGATCGCGGCAGCTCTCCACCCTCAATACCATCAGCCACCTGCGCGTTCTCGATTTGCCACTCGCGCAAATCCGTAAGTTTGTGACCACGCGCGATGTGGACCTTATGCAGCGGCAGCTGGCTCAGCAGCAGGAGCTCATCGAGCGCAAGCGCCGCGAGTTGGAGCGTGTGTCGCGCAAGATCGATAACCGGCTTGCTCTGCTGCACAATGCCTTGGACACCGAGCTCGATACCATTTGCACAATCGATGCGCCCGAGCTTCGCTGCGCCGTGTTGCGCGAACGCGTCAACCCTACCGACGCCTATGCGCTGGAGTGGCAGATTCGTCAGCTGCAGAAAGGCCAGCACGAGACGTTTGTTTTTCTGGGCAACTTGGGCGTCGGGATCGCGCCCGAACGCTTTGCCGCCGGCGACTTTGATGGCTACGACGAGGTCTTTCTGCTGCTGGATGACACGGACGATTACCTGGGCGATGTCGAAGTACGTCCCGCCGCGCGGTGTCTGACGGTCAGCTTCCGCGGCACGCACGGTCAGGCGGCCCCGCGCTATGAGCGCTTACTCGATTACATGCACGAGCGCGACCTGTCCCCCGCCGGTCCCTCGCGCGAAATCGCCCTCATCGACGACATCATCAGCGACGACCCGGGAGCGTATGTGACGAGGATCGCGATACCGGTCCGCTAATCACTACCATTTATCGAGCAATTCCATCCATTTACCTTAATCCGAATTAGATTGTATTTTGTAGCAAATAAAATGACAGCATATTGCCCCCCCCATAGGCAGGAGACATTATGCCCAGAGTTCAATCACGTCGCTCGTTTCTTCTCGGCCTAGCCTCGATCATCGGCTTATCCGCGTCACGCCCAACAAGAGTATTCGCTGCCGACTCAAACTCATCCGTCGCTTTTACTTCAGACCTAGCACAAGACTACGCGCTTTCCCTGTTGCCCATCGTCGACGGATCCGCGAACTTAGAGATCGAGCAAATCGTTCCCGTATGCCAACAAATCGGCCTTATCTGTGGCTATGAAATCAGTGTCACAAGGGAAGGAAGCCCTTACGGTTATTTAATACTTGACGCATCATATCCTGGGCTTCTGAAGGAGATAACCCTCGGCGATACCATTCTTCCGATTTCAGCTTCTCTATCAAACGCCATTTCAACTTATTCCGGCCAACAGGCCACAAACCCAACCGTACTAATTTCGTACAACGATATTGAATATGGAACTTTGGTGCCAGGAACTAGAGACTGTGTAACCAACTATAACAATATACGGTCTGTCCGGATTGTCACCAAAAAGGGTATAGCACCTCAAAGCAATAACCCAACTTCATGGGATGCAGTCATTATCAATGAAGATGACTTGATGTTGCATTTCCAAATAGACGATTTAAACGGAATACCGTTCCGAGGAGTCTCGGAATCATTAGTTGAAGCCCGCACTAATAAGTATGCATGCGTCGTTTCTGCCTTGTACGCTGTATCAATGCATTACGGTCTCACCAGTTCAAACGCTAATCAATTTAATCCCGATTATTATAAAGAAATATGGAACGTCACTGGCACAACAACGTATAAGACCAATGATCAGGGCGTCGAGTACGGAAGCACGATCATCCCAGATGGAATTGTTCCGTTTAAAAGTCTTGCCGCTCAAAAGGGTAGAGCACTTAATACTCAATTTTTCGGTTATCAGCCTCAATTCGCTCAGTACAGAGCAACTATCGATCAAGGGAATATCGGCTTGTATCATATGTGGATCAACAGCCGGAACAGTGAAGGATCCGTCGAGCTATCAGGTCATACGGTCACGGTAACTGGCTATTTTACTGGGCATAATGGAAGCTCTGGCATCGAACTGCAGTGGCTCGAAGTATTCGACGGATGGAACACTTATCCCCGAGCGATTAACTATGCAACGCCCAATATGGTCAAATTGAACGGAACAGTCTTTTGGTAGACCGGATGGCACCATCAAAATGCTATGGCACCACGGCCTTTGCCCTGGTTACGATATTGGTGATTTTCGCTATGTTTGCATCCGTTTCTTCATGCACAGATAGAGCCCGCTATAGCGGAGGAGATGATTACCTTGTCTTTGGAGCCGGCAGCGTTCATTCTATTGAGGGAACGGAACTCGTAATCCAAACAGACAACAGTCCCCGCTACACCGACGCTGGAAAGCAAACCCGGATTACATTCCCCTCATCTGGCCGAATCAAAGACAAGCTTTCCCAAATCAAAGTTGGGACAAGAGTTTCCTACTCACGCTTTGAGTCGGTAGACGCATCTGGATCATACGAGGGAAACGATATCGAAATTGAACAGGCAAACACTATAAGGAGATGTTGAGGAACTGAGCCTCTGCGCAGTTCCTCAACAAATCATTATGCCTCCGGGACCCTACCCGTCGCCAAAATCTGTTCAAGTACCTCCTCATCCAACACGGGCACACCCAGCTGCTCGGCCTTAGTGAGCTTGGAGCCTGCCTTGGGGCCGGCGACCAGATAGCTTGTCTTCTTTGACACACTGCCCGAAACCTTGGCACCGAGTACCTTGAGCGCCGCACCTGCCTCGTCGCGGGTGCGGTTGACGAGCGTGCCGGTGAGCACGAAGGTCAGACCCGCGAGCGGCTGTGCGTCGGCGAGCTCGCCCGCCACGCCAGCGTCGGCTGCGGCTTGCGCATGCGCGGCGCCCAGGTCGACCTCGAGCGAAAGGCCCGCTTGGCGCAGACGTTCCAGCACGGCAAGGTTTTCGGGCACGGCCAGGAACTGCTTGACGCTCGCCGCAATCTTGGGACCGATGCCCTCGCACTCGGCGATGTCCTCTTCGCTCGCCAAGATGAGCTTGTCAATCGACAGGAATCGCTCGGCGATGACCTCGCCCACGCTCTTGCCCACGTGACGGATGCCCAGGGCAAACAGCACGCGACCGAGCGGCTGGCTCTTGGACTTGTTGAGCTCGACAATGATTTTCTCAGCCGTCTTGAGGCCCACCGGAATGGGGTCGCCCTTCTTGACGCCCTTTTTGCTGTTGGAGCTGGCATAGGTGCGCCCCGTGTCCAGTCCGGCGATGTCGTCGACCGTGATCTGGTAGAAGTCTGCGACGTCGTGGATCAGCCCGGCGGCGATCATCTTGTCGACGATCTCGTCGCCTAGGCCGTCGACGTCCATGCAGCCGCGGCTCACCCAGTGGAGCAGGCGCTCCTTGAGCTGCGCGGGGCAGTCGATGGAGACGCAGCGGTAGGCCACCTCGCCGTCCTCGTGGACCACGGGGCTGCCGCACACGGGGCAGACCTCGGGCATGTGCCAGTCGACCGAATCGGCCGGGCGCTTATCGAGCACCGGGCCCACGACCTCGGGAATCACGTCGCCTGCCTTGTGCACGATGATAGTGTCGCCCTCGCGCACGTTTTTGCGACGGATCTCATCGATGTTATGCAGCGTGGCGCGCGCGATGGTGGAGCCGGCAACCGTCACCGGGTCGAACTCGGCGACCGGCGTGAGCACACCGGTGCGGCCCACCTGGATGCGGATTTCGCGCAGGACGGTCTGCTTTTCCTCGGGCGGGAACTTAAAGGCAATGGCCCAGCGCGGCGCTCGGGCGGTAAAGCCCAGGTCGAGCTGCTGCTGGAAGCTGTCGACCTTTACAACCACGCCGTCGATGTCGTAGTCCAGGTCACCGCGGTGCTCAAGCGCCTGGGCGCAGAACTCGTGAACCTCGGCCGGCGTGGCGCAGCGTGCCACGTTGGGGTTGACGCTAAAGCCGGCGCTGCGCAGCCAGTCCAGAAACTCTCGCTGGCTGTGAACGTGCAGCGGGTCGGTATCGGCGATGGCGTAGATAAAAGTAGCGAGGTCGCGACGCGCCGTAACCTTGGGATCCTTTTGGCGTAAGGATCCTGCAGCAGCGTTGCGCGGGTTGGCGAAGGGGTCGCGTCCCTCGGCATCGGCCTCTTCATTCAGGCGAACAAAGCTGCCCTTGGGCATGTAGACCTCGCCGCGTACCTCAATGGTGCGCTCGCGGTCGGCGCCCATATGAGTGAGCGCCGACTCGGACAGGTGCATGGGCACATCCTTGATGGTACGCACATTGAGCGATACGTCCTCGCCCGTGGTGCCATCGCCGCGCGTGGCCGCGCGCACGAAGGTGCCGTTTTGGTAGGTAAGCGCCACGCCCAGACCGTCAATCTTAAGCTCGCAGGTATAGGTGACGCTACCTGCGCCGAGCGCATCCTCGGTTCGTTGGAGCCACGCGTCAAGTTCGTCCAGATCCATGGCATCGTCCATGGAATACATGCGCGCCATATGCGTGACCGGCGTAAACTGCTCGCTCACGTACCCGCCCACGCGTTGGGTGTAGCTGTCGGGCGTCACCAGGTCGGGGTAGGCAGCCTCGATCTCCTGCAGCTCAACGAGCATTTTGTCAAAGGCAGCGTCCGTGATCTCGGGCGCATCGAGCATGTAGTAGCGATAGGCGTGGTAATCGAGCTCGTGGCGCAGCTCGGCCGCACGTGCTGCCGCCTGGGCACGGGCATCGGTCGGTGCAGCGGCATCCGCACTCGCGGGCGTTTCGGTATCGATGTCCACGCCGTCACCAAACAGGCTCGATTGCTCCATAGCGGCACTCCTTCGCTCGATTTCAAACGGATACTAGAGTACCACCGGTCGCCATGGCGCCGAATAGCCCTTTCGAACCGCACCGAATCGGCAGCCGACGGACCGGGGTGGATCGCGCGATCAACCCATGCCCTTGTCAGCCCCAAGTGATCCGTTTTCCTCCGTCCCCAACGGATCAATAAGAAAAGAGGGGCTGTCCCGCGTTGGTGGGACAGCCCCTCTGGCATCGGTATGAGCGAAACGGCTCGCAGTAGCCCTGGCCGTAGCCCTGACCCTGGCCCTGCTGGCCTAACAGCTCCTCCAGGTACTGGCGCAGCTGCTCGTCGGTAATACCGCCGTTGCCGGTGTCGGTCGAACTGTCGTCCTGCTGCTGGTTCTGCAGCTCCTCGTCGGAGCCCAGCTCGACGGTGACCTTTTTCTCTTCCTTGCCGCGCATAAGCGTGATCTCGACCTTCTCGCCCACCTCGTGGCTGCGCAGTGCGATGATCAGACCATCGGCGCTCGTGATTTCGTCGTCGCCCAGCTTGGTGATGACGTCGCCCTCTTGGATGCCAGCCTTGGCGGCGGGACCGTCCTCGACGACGCTCGCCACATACGCGCCGCTATCGGTGCTCAGCTTGTTGGTGCGGGCGTTGAGCGCATTGACGCTCGAAAGCGTAGCGCCCATGTACGGATGCACCGGCGTCTTGCCGTCGATAATCTGGTCGGCAATGTTCTTGGCGTAGTTAACCGGAATGGCAAAGCCCACGCCCGAGCTGGAGCCCGAATAGCTCTCGATGAGCGAGTTAATACCCACAAGCTCGCCATTGTCGTTGACGAGCGCGCCGCCGGAGTTGCCCGGGTTGATGGCGGCGTCGGTCTGGATCATGTTGGCATAGATGGTGTTACCGCTGGTAGAGCTCATGGCCGTGGAGCGGTAGAGCGCCGAGACGATACCGGTAGAGACAGACTGTTCGTTACCGAACGGCGAGCCGATCGCCATAACCCACTCGCCCACGTTGAGCTTGGAGGAGTCACCGATCTCGATCGGCGTGAGCTTGGAGGCGTCGGCATCCTTGAGCTTGATAACGGCTAGGTCGCTCGAGGCATCGTTGCCCACGAACTCGGCCTCGTAGGTGGTGCCGTCGTCCATGGTCACCACGTACTGGTCGTAGCCATCAACCACGTGGTTGTTGGTGAGGATGTGGCCCTCGGTATCGAGCACCACGCCCGAACCGACGCTGCCCGAACTATCCGACTCGTCGGCAGACTGCGAAAGCGAGCCATTCTGGCTACCGCTCGAAGTGGCGGTAATGGAAACCACGGAGGGCAATGCCTTGGCAGAAACGGCCTCGGCCAACGTGGTGTCCTCGGAGTCGATCGTGATCTTTTGCGTCGATGAACCCGAAGCGCCCGCCGTCACGGCATTCTTGCCGCCACCGATATCGAGCGTGCCGCTCATAATGAGCGCGATGACCAACAGGGCGCCGCATGCGCAGCCGGCGAGCGCTGTAATGAAAATCGGCAGCTTTTTGGTCTTGGTCTTGACCACCGTGTGCTTGTTTACGACCTGTTGGCCGCCCAGCGGCTTGCCGGTCTGCGTGTCGTAGGCCTGCACGTAGGGAATGTTGCCGTCGGCAGGCGTCGACTCAACCTGCACGCGCGGCTGCTGCTGGGTCTCGCCGGCGTTGCCCGCATCCTGGGGATGCTGGGAATCGTACTCGCTCATAGCTGCGATCCTTTCGTCAAATAACCAAAGGCCCGCCAAACATGTGGCGGGCCATCATTGTTCACGTTGAGTTGTACCCCAAGCTGGGCAGTCCCGAGCACTAGATGCCAAGATTTCAGCTTTGCTTAAGTAATGACATGCTTATAAGCCAATTCGTTTTATGCCGTCATGTCTATTCGATATAACAGTCGATAGCAAAACTATATGTTGAATCGTTAATAAAGTCCGTAATCGTCGCACCCATGCCTGATCCGCACGTCCACTTATCTTTCTCCGCGTCGTATGGCGTTGGCCCCCACCCCGTTTCATATGATGCTTCGCTTTCCGTGAAGTTATTCATCACGTATTTATCCTTCTGCATGAGCGCGTACCAAGCGTTTGCATACATCACAAGCGGATCGGTTTGGACTATCGAGTACTTTCCGGAACGAATCTCAATTTCTGTTTTATCGTTAAAATAAGCGACCGTGAGCTCAATCTTGGCAAGCAGCGGCAACGTTTCATCTGATTCCCTCTGGATTGTTATGACATCACCGGCCATAGCGTCCGCAGACACAATTTCGCTCTCTGGCGTGAAAATAGTCTCTCTGCTTCTTGTTCGCGTTTTTTCATTGCCATTTTCATCTCTGACCACCGTGTCGACCACGAGCGTCAATCGCTTCCGAGCGTCCGGCAACTCCACGGCTTCTGCCATCCCAGCTCGCATCAAAATAGGAGCCCCTGCCATCAGACCTAAAAACTGCTTTCTATCAATCATTCTTCATTCCCCTTGTCTACTTTAATTTGACTTTCTCAGCTGAATGGGGATACAGAACAGTCCCGTCAAGTTCCTTATCTTCCACAAAAACTAGAATCCATTTATCACCTGCTTTCAACCCTGAGACATATCCGGAACTTGACTTACGGCGCATATCGATTTTCTTACGGCAACCACTTGGCATAAGCGCCTCAAATTGCCCGTTATGAATATCCGACAGCGTCTGTACTTCAACTGAAATATGTTCGTCATCTTTTCCACCAACGACCGAGGGGCTCGGTTGATAGGCCGCGACAACCAATATCCCAAGAAATGCGCAAAGAAGCCCCAGCGTTTTACGTATGCGCTTTCTATCATCTTCGCCGTCACTCTCCACAATACGTCCCTTCATGCGATATATAAATCGTTGTGTCATATGGAAGAAAACGCAGCTGATTGAACCAACCGTCCCAGACAACAAGCATATATTTCTTATCATTTGAATATGTATTATGCATAGCCACATATCCCGCAACAGCCATCGCATGAGCGTCATGGCTTGACCTGAGAGTCCCAGAAAAAATACTGAGATTTCCAGAATCTGCAGTTGCCCTGAAAGAATCCCAAGATGGATACCAAGCAAATGATGTCTCAAGCCTTTTCCCGCGCCTAGCACAGAACTCCTTAATAGCCGGCGCAGCATTTGGAGATGGAGTCCTTCCTTGGGTAAAGTAAAGGCCCGTAGCTTGATCGAATGACTTATTTGGATCGCCGGATGTTCCCGATAACTGCCAAAGCTCATGATATAAGTCTGGCAATTTGAGCCGGTTTAGCGTTACATAATGGCTGCTTACCGCAAACATTGCAGACACATCGCAAGCATAGGTCCCCGTTTCTTTAATAACCTCTGATTGTGTAGGCGTTATCATCCCTGAAATTGTTTTACTTGCGTCAATGACATATCCTTGCTTATACAGGTCTTTGGGCGATACGAAAACATCCTCGAACCTGCCTGGAGATCCGCTGCGGCTATTTCCCACAGAAAACACCGCTGTTGACCGGCATCCCTTCTCATCTAAAACAACGTTATTATCCAGATCTGCAATACCAAAAGACAGCTCGTCAAATTTCAAAGCAACGATGTCATCTTGGGATGCGAGAAGAGCTATTTCATCGCTTGTATTCTCAATGGGCATAGGGGCGTTCGGAGCCAAGCAGTATTCGCTGATCCACCAAGATCGCTCTGAATCAAATACGACGTAGCCATAGTTAACGTCATCCCGCTTCGCGCGAACGATATACCCGATTGATTCCCCATCGGAATTCACCATTTTTACTGGGTCACAAGCGGTCACCGGCTCATCCGATACGTCATCAAAGAAAGCTTGCGCTTGCTCCACAGCTATTTGCGGTGTGACACGAACCAAGTCGTCGTCTCCAAAAACCAACCTTGGAGACATCAGGGCGGCAAGCAATACTATGAATCCGACAATCACCTTTCTCGAATAACGCATTTCTTCCTCCATCCGTGCAGTAGGGAGATACGGTAACTAAATGATATTCGTGAGATAGTGTTATACGTTTGATATTGTTTTTACTGACCCACTTTAAATCGGTGAAAGGTCTTCTTTTTCGCCCTAAACGAGAAAAGGGTACTGGAGAAATCTCCGGTACCCTCACATTCCTCTATTTACTTGCTAGTCCTTAAACAGATAGCCCACGCCGCGGACGGTGGTGATGTGTGCCGCGATCTGCGGGCCCACCTTGGAACGGATGCGTCGAATGTGCACGTCGACGGTGCGCGTGCCGCCGCAGTACTCAAAGCCCCACACGCGGTGCAGCAGCACTTCGCGGCTGTAGGCGCGGTTGGGGTGCGTCGCCAAAAAGCTCAGCAGCGAGTACTCCATCAGCGTCAGGTCGATGGGCTCATCGTCGAGCGTCACCTGGTAGGTGGCAAGGTTAATCTCGAGGTTATCGATGTTGAGCACATCGTCGGCGGCGACGGTCTCCTCCTCGCCCATCAGGCGCTGTGCGCGAGCCTTGAGTTCGTTGGGCGTCGCCGTGGGGCATACAAAGTCGGCATGCGCGTGATTCGGCAGGCGCAGGGTGCCGAGCGCCTCGTCGTCGACGATCACCAACATGGGGACGCCGCCGCGATCGTCAAGCCACTTGGCAATCTGATCGATGCGGTCGCTGCGGATGCCGTCGGAATCGAGGATCAGCAGGTCAAAGTCGTGCGCCGCAGTCGGCGAATCGGGGGTAGCCAGGCTCACCTCGACACCCAGGGTGGTCGTCAAGCTGCGGGCAAACTCGTGGAAGCGCGTCGTGCGCGCCATGAACAGGGCACTCTTTTCGGACATATCGGCCTCCAAGGAAATGAGCTCAATCGTACTGGAACAAGCCAGCGCGATTAGGAGTTCGCCAGGTAGTGCTTGATCTCCCACTCGGTGATCGTGGACTCAAACTTATGCCATTCGTCGCGCTTCTTTTTGAGGAAGAAGCTGTGGATGTGCTCGCCGAGGGCATCCTTCATAAACTGCGAGCCCTCAAAGACGTCGAGCGCCTCTTTGAGCGAGCGCGGCAGCGGCGTGTAGCCGGCCTCGACCATCTGACGGTCGGTGAGCTTGAGCGTCTCGGCCGTGGCCTCGGGCGGGAGCTCCAGCTTGCGCTCGATGCCGTCCAGACCAGCCGCCAGCGTGACGGCGTTGACCAGGTACGGATTGGCCATGGGATCGGGACTGCGCAGCTCGATGCGCGTGGACAGCTGTTTGCCGGGCTTGTAGACCGGAATGCGGACCATACTCGCGCGGTTGCGCAGGCCCCACGTGGCGTACTGCGGCACGGAGTCGCCGCCCGTGGTGATGCGCTTGTACGAGTTGACCGTGGGGTTAGTGATGGCGCTGATCTCG
>DBGBJN010000294.1:0-11704 GCA_048449885.1 Collinsella sp. | reverse complement strand
CAAGATTGCCGCTAACCGTTTCCATCTGTTCACCGCCGTATAATACTGTGATAATAAATAATCATCAGAGTAGCGGTCGAACCGCTTTTGCTCTGCTCAAACCGTAGCACAGGGAGGTGCCCCGGGAATGCTCGTTTATGTTCGCGGCGCCGGCGATATCGCCACGGGTGTCGCCGCTCGCTTGGTGCGCGCCGGCGTGTCGGTCGTTATGGCCGATATCGCGGTTCCCACGTGCATCCGCCGCACAATCAGTTTTTGCGAGGCTATTCGCCTGGGCGAGGTCCAGGTCGAGGGCATTCGCGCTCGCTTGGCGCAGACGCCGGCAGAGGCGCTCGAGATTACCCAAGCGGGGGATGTTGCCGTCGTGGTGGACCCTCAGGCCAAGATGCTCGATGAGCTTAAACCCGCGGCTGCGGTCGACGCGATTCTGGCCAAGCGCAACCTGGGCACCACGCGCGACATGGCGCCTACCGTCATCGCCGTGGGGCCGGGCTTTACCGCGCCGGTCGATTGCGACGCCGTGGTCGAGACCATGCGCGGGCATTTTTTGGGCCGTGTCATTACCCAGGGCTCGCCCCAGCCCAACACGGGCGTGCCGGGCGTGATCGCCGGCTATGGCAAGGAGCGCGTTATCCACAGCCCCGCCGCCGGCGTGTTTCGGTCCGACCGCGCAATCGGCGACATCGTGAGCGCCGGAGACGTGATTGGCTACGCGGACGATACGCCCATGTGCACACAGATCGATGGCTGCCTGCGCGGGCTTTTGGCGAACGGCGTGCAGGTGACTGAGGGCTTTAAATGCGCCGATGTCGATCCGCGCGGCGATGCCAGCTATATCAACTACATTTCGGACAAGGCGACGTCGGTCGGCGGCGGCGTGCTCGAGGCACTCGCTATGCTCACCGATATCTTTAGAGGATAGAAGGCGGCAATGGAAAAGCTCGATGTTGTGAATGCGGCGCTTGCCGCCCTGCGTGCTGGCGAGACGTGCGAGCTCGTGGTCGTGGCCGGCACGGCGGGGTCGTCGCCGCGCGGCGTGGGCGCCTGGATGGCCGTCTTTGCCGACGGCAGCCAGGCGGGCACTATCGGCGGCGGCAAGATTGAGCTCTTTGCGCTGGATGAGGCGCGCGAACTCCTGAGCGCGGGACAGTCGCGTCTGGTCCGCTACACCATGGGCGGCGAGAACTCCGATACCGGCATGATCTGCGGCGGAGCCATCTGCCTGTGCTATCTGCATCTGGATGCGACCCAGGCACCGTTGTTCCAGGAAATTGCCGACGTCTTGGTCTATCGGCGCATCGGCGACTTCGTCATCGACTTTGAGCCGTTTATCGCGAGCGCGCTCGAGGGCGATGTGGCCGAGTACCATGGCGAGGCATCGAGCCATACCATTGCGGGCTGCCCCGGGCTTTCACTTGTGGAGGAGGGGAGTAACGTCACCTACACCAACGCTGCCTCTGAGATTCCCGCGGCGCACATCGAGACGCTCTGCCCCGAGGGCCTGACCTACATCTTTGGCTGCGGACACGTGGGCGCCGCGACGGCGCGCGTGCTCACGGCGGCGGGCTTTGCCGTCGTGGCCTGCGATGACCGCCCCGGCACGTTGACGCCCGAATGGGTGCCCGGTGTCTACGATCGTCGCCTGGTCGATTACAAGAACCTGAGCGAGCAGTGCCCCATCGGCCCGCGCGACCTGGTGGTCGTGGCCACGGCAGGCCACAAGTCCGATATCGACGTGGTGATTCAGGCCATGCACGCCAAGCCTGCCTACCTGGGCTGTCTGGGTTCGCGCCGCAAGACGGCCTTTGTGCGTGCCCGCCTGGAGCAGGAAGGTTTTACGCAGGACCAGATCGACGAGCTGCACCTTCCGATCGGCGTTGCCATCGAGGCCGAGGACCCCGAGGAGATCGCCATCTCCATCGCCGCCGAGATGATCCACCTTCGCCGCACCAAACTCGTCCCCCGCAAGCGCTAATCGCATCCCCACCAATAAGTTGCGGTGAAATACGGACTGTTTAAGCCTGTTAGGCCGCCAAACAGTCCCTATTTCACCGCAACTGCTTTTTGGGCCCCATTTGTGCGGGGGAGTTGTGGAGTTGTGCAGGCAGACGAGGTTTTTCTGGAAATACGCTCCCGATGCGCGTATAGTACCGATTGTTTTGTCGGCTCCTGCTGCGTCGAGTCCAAACCGCAAAATGCCATGAGCGGCGCGGATGCAGCCAGGAGGCACGAGGACAACCCATCGTGGCCACGCCCCGTGCTTAAAACCCCAAGAAGGAGTGAACAATGGCAGAAGAGAAGTATGTGCCGCGTCTGAAGACCAAGTATAACAACGAGGTCAAGCAGCAGCTTCAGGACAAGTTCCAGTACGAGAACGTCATGATGATCCCCAAGTTTGAGAAGATCGTCGTGAACATGGGTGTCGGCGAGGCCGCTACCGATTCCAAGGCCATCGACGGTGCCGTGCGCGACCTGCGCGCCATCACCGGCCAGCAGCCGATGATCACCCGTGCCCGCAAGTCCATCGCTACCTTCCGCCTGCGCGCCGGTATGCCGATCGGCTGCAAGGTTACCCTGCGTGGCGACCGTATGTGGGAGTTCTTCGATCGTCTGACCTCCGTCGCGATCCCCCGTATCCGCGACTTCCGCGGCATCTCCGCCAAGAGCTTCGACGGCCGTGGTAACTTCTCCATGGGCGTCACCGAGCAGCTCATCTTCCCCGAGATCGACTTCGACTCCGTCGATCACCAGCGCGGTATGGACATCACTTTCGTGACCACCGCCAATACCGATGAGGAGGCCAAGGCCCTTCTGGACGCCTTCGGTTTCCCGTTCAAGAAATAGGTTCACCTGCCCTATAAGCGCCGTTCCCACAAGGGGGCGGCGCTTGGGGCGAACAATACTCTATGTGAGGAGGATATAAGTGGCTAAGACATCGATGATCGTCAAGTGCAATCGCAAGCAGAAGTTCTCTACTCGTGAGTACACGCGCTGCCAGCGCTGCGGCCGTCCGCACTCTGTGTACCGCAAGTTCGGCCTGTGCCGTGTCTGCTTCCGCGAGCTTGCACTCAAGGGCGAGCTTCCCGGCGTTAAGAAGGCCAGCTGGTAAGTCACTACCAGCGTTTCAAGCATCAGTTTGGAACAGGGAAAACGCGCTAAAAAGGCTTTGCCGTTAAGGGCGGCGAAGAACCAAGAGCACGTGTTCATCAAGAACGAAGGAGAATCTGTATGAACCTTACAGACCCGATCGCAGATATGCTTACGCGCATCCGTAACGCTAACTCTGTGAACAAGGCCACGGTCTCCATGCCGAGCAGCAAGAAGCTCGTCGAGATCGCTCGTGTTCTGCACGAGGAGGGCTACATCGAGGGCTACGATGTCGAGGACACCGTTCCCCAGAAGACTCTGCACATCACGCTTAAGTATGGTCCCAAGAAGGCTAAGGTCATCAACGGCATCCGCCGCATTTCCAAGCCGGGCCTGCGTAAGTACACCGGCGTTGCCGACATGCCCCGCGTCCGCGGTGGCCTTGGTACCGCCATTATTTCCACCAGCCATGGCGTCATGACCGACCGCGATGCTCGCAAGCACAACGTCGGCGGCGAGATCATCGCTTACGTCTGGTAATTCGCTCGGTAGGTAGAAGGAAAGGAGATCACCGTGTCTCGTATCGGTAATAAGCCTGTCCAGATTCCCGCCGGAGTCGAAGTGGCAGTCAACGGCAACAACGTTGTCGTCAAGGGCCCCAAGGGCCAGCTCGAGCTCGATGTCTTTGAGAAGCTCGCTATCAACGTCGAGGACAACGTCCTCACCGTTTCCCGTCCCGACGACGAGCGTGAGACCCGTGCCCGCCACGGCCTCACCCGCGCCCTCATCCACAACATGGTTGTTGGCGTTTCCGAGGGCTTCGAGAAGAAGCTCGAGCTCGCCGGCGTCGGTTACCGCGTGCAGCAGAAGGGCAAGAACCTCGAGTTCTCCCTGGGCTTCTCGCACCCCGTGATCGTCGAGGCTCCCGAGGGCATCACCTTCGAGGTTCCCGACAACACCCACGTGAACGTCAAGGGTATCAACAAGCAGCAGGTCGGTCAGATCGCCGCTGAGATCCGCGGCCATCGTCCTCCCGAGCCTTACAAGGGCAAGGGTATCCACTACGTTGGCGAGCACATCCGCCGCAAGCTGGGTAAGGCCGCCAAGTAGTCGTAACCGACTCACTCGCATAAGACCAGCACCCCGTCAGGTGCTGGCAAGATCAACCTTTTTAGGAGTTTACGTATGAACAAGCATAAGGCGAAGCTGGAAGGCCTCAAGCGTCGTCAGCGTCGTGTTCGCGGCAAGGTCTCGGGTACCTCCGAGCGTCCGCGTCTTCGCGTGACCCGTACTAACGCCAACATCTATGCCCAGATCATCGACGACAGCAAGGGCTCCAGCCTGACGCTCGTCTCTGCCTCGACCCTCGAGGCCGAGTTCAAGGGCACCCACACCTCGAACAAGGAGGCTGCGGAGAAGGTCGGTCAGCTCGTTGGCAAGCGCGCCATCGAGGCCGGCATCACCAAGGTCGCCTTCGATCGCGGTGGCCGTATCTACCATGGCCGCGTCAAGGCCCTCGCCGACGGTGCTCGTGCCGCCGGTCTCGAGTTCTAGGAGGTATGTAGCACATGGCTCGTAATCAGAAGCAGCAGCGCGAGGCCTCCGAGTTCGAGGAGCGCGTCGTTTACATCAACCGCGTGTCGAAGACCGTCAAGGGTGGTCGTCGCATGAGCCTCGTCGCTCTCGTCGTCGTTGGCGACGGTAAGGGCAACGTCGGCGTTGGCATGGGCAAGTCCGCTGAGGTGCCCATGGCCATCTCCAAGGCATCTCTCGATGCCAAGAAGAACATGTTCCACGTGCCGGTGACCGAGCAGGGCACCATCCCGCACGAGGTTCTCGGCCACTTTGGTGCCGGCCGCATCATCATTAAGCCCGCTGTCGAGGGTACCGGCGTTATCGCCGGCGGCGCTGTGCGTCCCCTCTTTGAGCTTGCTGGCATCAAGAACGTCCTGTCCAAGTCCCTCGGTACCGACAACGGCCTCAACATCATCAAGGCTGCCGTCGAGGGCCTCAAGGAGCTCTCCAGCCCTGAGGACGTCGCGGCTCGCCGTGGCCTGACGGTCTCCGAGATGTTCGTCGGTAAGGAGAACTAAGCATGGCTGACACCATCAAGATCAAGCAGGTCCGCAGCACCAACGGTTGCAAGCAGGACCAGGTCCGTACTGTCCGTGCCCTCGGTCTCCACAGGATCCGCGAGGTTCGCGAGATTGCTGACAACGAGTCCGTCCGCGGCATGATCTTCAAGGTCAAGCACCTTGTCGAGATTGTAGAGGAGTAGCAAATGCAGCTTCACGATCTTACTCCCGCGCCCGGTTCCACCAAGAACCGCAAGCGCGTCGGCCGTGGCAATTCTTCGGGTCACGGCACCACTTCTGGCCGCGGTCAGAAGGGCCAGGGTTCCCGCTCTGGTGGCACCAAGGGTGCCGGCTTCGAGGGTGGCCAGACTCCGCTGGCTATGCGCCTGCCCAAGCTTCCGGGCTTCCGTAACCCCCGTCGTATCGAGTACACCGCTGTTAACGTTGAGCGTCTCGAGCGTAAGTTCGAGGACGGCGCTGTGATCGACGGTGCCGCTCTTAAGGCCGCTCGCATCACCAAGAGCGAGTTCGAGCCCGTCAAGGTGCTCGGCAATGGTGAGCTCACCAAGAAGTTCACGGTCAAGGTCGACAAGGTCAGCGCTTCTGCGCAGGCCAAGATCGAGGCCGCCGGCGGAAAGGTCGAGCTGCCGTGCTAAATGGTCTTAAGAATGCTTTCCGCATCAAAGAATTGCGCGAAAAGATTCTTTTTACCATAGCTATGCTCGTCGTGTACCGCATTGGTGCGCACGTTCCTGTGCCCGGCATTCCCTTCCAGGGGATGCTGGGCCTTTTCTCGACCGATAACAATTCGGTCGCCGCAGGTGCTATGGCCCTCCTGAATCTTTTCTCTGGCGGCGCGTTGAGCTATGTGTCGGTGTTTTCGCTGGGCATCATGCCTTACATCACCAGCTCGATCATCCTCCAGATGCTCCAGGCCGTCGTGCCTTCCCTGCATGAGCTTGCCCGCGAGGGCGAGGTCGGTCAGACCAAGATTACGCAGTATTCGCGTTACCTCACCCTGGCTCTGGCAATCCTCAACTCCGTTGGTTACCTCTTCCTCTTTAAGAGCTTCGGCATCAGCTTCAATGGCGCCGGCGCTCCCGAGATCATCTTCGACCTCATGATCGTCGGCACGCTCACTGCGGGCGCCATGCTGATCATGTGGATTGGTGAGCTCATCACCCAGCGCGGTATCGGCAATGGCATGTCGCTGATCATCTTCGCGAACATCATGGCCGGTCTGCCGCAGGCTATCTTCTCCAGCACCGAGGGCAATGCCGGTGGCATCATCACCATGGTGATCATCTGCGCCATCATCCTGCTGGTTATCCCGTTGATTGTTTTCCTTGAGCGCGGCCAGCGCCGCATCCCGGTCTCCTACGCTAAGCGCGTCGTGGGCCGTCGCATGATGGGTGGCCAGACCACCTACCTGCCCATCAAGGTCAACACCGCGGGTGTCGTGCCGATCATCTTCGCTTCGGCGCTGCTGTACTTCCCGGCTCAGATTGCCGTGTTCTTCCCCGGCATCGGCTGGATCCAGGCAGTTGCCTCTGCGCTTTCGCGCGGCTGGCTCAACTGGGTGCTTAACGTTGTCCTCATCGTGTTTTTCGCGTACTTCTACACGTCCATGGTGTTCAACCCCGATGACACGGCCGACAACCTTAAGAAGCAGGGCGGCTTTATTCCGGGCGTGCGTCCGGGTAGGGCTACCGCGGCCTACATCAAGAACGCGCTCAACAAGATTACGCTTCCCAGCGCTGTCTTTTTGGCGCTCATCGCCATCGTGCCTTCGATCATCTTCTCCTTTACGGGTAACCAGCTAATCCAGGCATTTGGCGGCACGTCCATCCTCATCATGGTCGGCGTCGTGCTCGACACGGTCGATAAGCTCGAAGGCCAGATCAAGATGTATGATTACGATGGATTCTTTAAATAGGCTAGAGGAGGATTGCTCATGAACCTCGTATTGCTCGGAGCTCCGGGTGCCGGTAAGGGTACCGTCGCACAGGAGCTCGTCGCCGAGTTTGGCGTCGCTCACATTTCCACGGGCGACCTGCTGCGTGCTGCCGTCAAGGGTGGCACCGAGCTTGGTATTCAGGCTAAGAAGTACATGGACGCTGGCGAGCTCGTTCCCGATCAGCTCGTGATCGACCTTGTCAAGGAGCGCCTTGCCGCCGATGACGCCCAGCAGGGCTTCATCCTCGACGGCTTCCCGCGCAACACCGCCCAGGCCGTGACGCTCGATTCCGAGCTCTCCGCCATGGGTCGCGAGATCGACTGCGCCCTTCTGGTCGATGTGGCCCCCGAGGTCATTATCGATCGTCTGTCTTCGCGTCGCACCTGCCGCGCCTGCGGTTACACCGGCACCGCTGCCGATGCTACCTGCCCCAAGTGTGGCGGCGAGATGTATCAGCGCGACGACGACAAGCCCGAGACCATCAAGAACCGTCTCGACGTCTACGAGAAGTCCACGAGCCCGCTCGTCGACTACTATCGTGGCCAGGGTCTGCTCAAGTCGGTCAACGGTGACCAGGCTCGCGAGACCGTGTACGGGGATGTCAAAGAGGCTCTCGGTCTATGATCAAGATTAAGTCTGCAACGCAAATCGAGCAGATGAAGAAGGCAGGAGCGCTATCTAAGATGGCGCTCCGCCACGTTGGAGCCATGGTGCGCCCCGGCGTTTCGACTTTTGAGCTCGATCAGCTCGCGGAGCAGATTATCCGCATGCATGGTGGCACCCCAGCCTTTAAGGGTTACGGCGGGTTTCCCGGAACCATTTGCGCATCGATTAACGATGCCGTGGTACACGGTATTCCCAACCCCGACATGATCCTGCGCGATGGCGATATCATCTCCATCGATACGGGAGCCGTTGTCGACGGTTGGGTCGGCGATAACGCTTGGACGTTTTTCGTCGGCACCCCCACGCCCGAAGCCAAGGCTTTGTGCGAGATCACGCGCGATTGCCTTAAGGCTGCCATCGAGCAGGCTGTTCCCGGTAACCATATCGGGGACGTCGGTTATGCCGTTCAGTCCCTCGCCGAGTCTCACGGTTACGGCGTGCTTCGCGATTATGTGGGCCATGGCATTGGCCGCGTGATGCACGAGGACCCCAACGTTCCTAACTATGGAAAGAAGGGGAGGGGCGTTCGCCTCCAGGCCGGCATGGTCATTGCCATCGAGCCGATGGTTACGATGGGTTCCAACCATGTGAGCACGGGCTCCGACGGTTGGATTGTTACGACCAACGACCACCTGCCCGCCGCGCACTACGAGAACACCGTCGCCATTACCAATGACGGTCCGGTGATTCTCACCACGGATGCCCAAGGTGCTTGGTGTTCGCTCCAAGGCGGAGAAATGTAACAAGTTCCACTTAGTTGTGGAGCCATTACGAAGTTATTACGATGCGTGCATACGTGTTGTAAAATACTCAATCGCTGTCGTTTTCTAGAGAAAGATGATTGCTTGTGAAGAAGGAAGACGCAATTGAGCTCGAGGGTACGGTAAAGGAACCGTTGCCCAACGCCATGTTTAAGGTCGAGCTCGAGAACGGTCATTCGGTTCTGTGCAACATTTCTGGCAAAATCCGAATGAATTACATCCGTATTCTCCCCGGTGACAGAGTTGTCGTGGAGCTTTCCCCGTACGACCTGACCCGCGGCCGCATCACCTATCGCTACAAATAGCGGCACGCATACACGCACTCCATTTCCGACTGCAGGCTTAGCTCAACCTACGGTCGGATTGTGTGTGAAGACCAGCCATAGTTTTAAACGCCTGCGGCTGGGCGAGTAGATAGTAGGGAAGTAGTTTGAGCGCTACCGAAAGGAAGAACGATGAAGGTACGTCCTTCGGTCAAGAAGATGTGCGATAAGTGCAAAATCATTAGGCGCCATGGCAAGGTCCTCGTCATTTGCGAGAACCCCCGTCATAAGCAGCGTCAGGGTTAAGAGAGGAGACTACGTTGGCCCGTATTAATGGTGTCGACCTCCCGCGTGAGAAGCGCGTTGAGATCGGTCTAACCTACATTTACGGCATCGGCCGCACCACTGCGACGAAGATTTGCGTCGAGTGCAACGTTAACGTGGATACGCGCGTTAAGGACCTCACCGAGGATGAGGTTAACGCCATCCGCGATTATATCGATATGAACCAGATCATGGTTGAGGGCGACCTCCGCCGTGAGCGCAACCAGAACGTCAAGCGCCTTATGGACATCGGCTGCAACCGCGGCCTTCGTCACCGCAAGGGCCTCCCGGTCCGCGGCCAGCGCACCCACACTAACGCTCGTACCCGCAAGGGCCCGAAGCGTCAGATCGGTGCTAAGAAGAAGAAATAAGGAGCGCTAGATAGATGGCTACTGCTAAGAAGAACGTTCGCGCTGCCCGTCTGAAGCGCGCGGACCGTAAGAACATTTCCGTGGGCCAGGCTCACATTCGTTCTACGTTCAACAACACGATCGTTTCGATCACCGATCCCCAGGGCAACGTCATTTCCTGGAAGTCGGCTGGCCAGGTGGGCTTCAAGGGCTCCCGTAAGTCCACGCCGTTCGCTGCCCAGATGGCTGCCGAGGCTGCTGCCAAGCAGGCCATGGAGCACGGTATGAAGAAGGTTTCCGTCTTCGTCAAGGGCCCCGGCTCCGGTCGTGAGACCGCCATCCGCTCCCTCCAGGCTGCTGGCCTCGAGGTCTCGAGCATCCAGGACAAGACCCCCATTCCGCACAACGGCTGCCGCCCCAAGAAGCGTCGCCGCGTGTAACTGAAAGGATCGTATCAATATGGCAATCGACAGGACTCCTGTTCTTAAGCGCTGCCGTCAGCTCGGGATCGATCCCGCTGAGCTCGGTTACAGCAGCAAGAAGGAATCTATCCGTCAGCCCAAGCGCCGTCGCAAGGAATCTGAGTACGGCATGCAGCTGCGCGAGAAGCAGAAGGTCAAGTTTATTTATGGCGTTCTGGAGAAGCAGTTCCACGGCTACTTCAACAAGGCCCGTAAGATGAACGGCGTCACCGGTGAGAACCTTATGATCATCCTTGAGTCTCGCCTCGACAACGTTGTCTTCCGTCTTGGCTTCGCCCGCACGCGCAAAGAGGCTCGTCAGTCCGTCCGTCACGGTCACTTCACCGTGAACGGCAAGCGCGTGGACATTCCGTCCTACCGCGTCAAGGCCGGCGACGTCGTCGCTGTCGGCGAGAAGTTCCGTGACCTTCTCCCCATCAAGGAGGCTCTGATTTCCTCCGAGCGCTTTGAGGTCCCTGGCTGGCTCGAGGTCGATATCGAGAAGCTGTCTGGTAACGTGCTCGCTCTGCCGACGCGTGAGCAGATCAGCGGTGATATCAACGAGCAGCTCATCGTCGAGCTCTACTCTAAGTAGTCCATCCGGGCTGCTGAGGCTGGAGGTAATACATGTCAGAATTCATTAGGCCTCAGGTTCAGGTCGAAGAGATCAACGAGACGTCTGCTCGTGTCTCCGTCGAGCCGCTCGAGCGTGGCTACGGCGATACGCTGGGTAACTCCCTTCGTCGCGTTCTTCTGTCCTCGCTCGAGGGTGCCGCCGTCGAGGCTATTCAGATCGATGGCGCGCAGCACGAGTTCATGACCATCCCTAACATGGTCGAGGATGTCACCGACATCGTCCTGAATGTCAAGGGTCTTGTCTTCAGGGCTCTCGGCACGACCGACGAGGCGACCGCCACCATCTCGGTTGACGGCCCCTGCGAGGTCACCGGTGCGGACTTCTTTATTCCGTCCGAGTTTGAGCTGGTCAACCCCGAGCAGCACATCGCAACGCTCACCGAGGGTGGCCATCTCACCATGAGCATGCGCATCGGCTATGGCCGCGGCTATGTTTCTGGCGAGGCCAACAAGCGCGACAACGATCCCATCGGTGTGATTCACGTCGACTCGCTGTACTCGCCGGTTTCCCGTTGCGCCAAGCTCGTTGAGGCTTGCCGTGTCGGTCAGCACACCGACTACGACCGCCTTGTCCTCGAGATCGAGACCAACGGCTCCATCGCCCCGCGCGACGCCGTGGTCCAGGCTGCCAATATCATCAACCAGCATATGGCCGCCTTTATGAACCTTGCCGAGACCCCCGAGGTCGAGGAGGAGGCTTCGATCTTCGCTCCCGAGGTCACAAACGACAACGCCGAGCTGGACAAGCAGATCGAGGATCTGGACCTTTCCGTCCGTTCCTACAACTGCCTTAAGCGCGCCAGCATTCACTCGGTCCGTCAGCTCGTTGAGTTCTCGGAGAACGATCTGCTCAACATCCGTAACTTCGGTGTTAAGTCGATCGAGGAAGTGAAGGACAAGCTTGAGTCCATGGGCCTGAGCCTGAAGGCTTAATGCTTCGCATATTTGAGGAGAAACTAGACCATGCGTCACAACGTTAAGAAGGGCCTGAAGCTCGGCACCGATGCGAGCCACACCAAGGCCATGAAGAAGAGCCTTGCTAAGGCCCTCTTCGAGAACGACCGCATCAAGACCACCGAGACCCGCGCTAAGGCGCTGCGTTCGGTCGTCGATCCGATCATCAC
>DBGBJN010000293.1:0-1575 GCA_048449885.1 Collinsella sp. | reverse complement strand
TCAAACTCTTTGGCAAGACCCATATGGACTTTACCGACTGCCTCCTCGCAGCCCGAACCGCCATCTACAACGATGATGTCGTGAGCTTTGGCAAGCCCATCATCCAAGGCATGATCGATTACCGCCGCAAGCGCCAAACCGCGGCCGACGCTCGCGACCGCGCCGCCGAAGCCCGCAGCCGAAGCACCGACTCCACCATCGACAAACTCCGCCACCGCCCCCGCAGATAAACCCATCCCCACCTAAGTTGCGGTGAAATACAGACTGATTTATGCCTTTAAAGGCCTCAACAGTCCGCATTTCACCGCAACTTATTGAAGGTGGACCGCGAACGATTTCGCTATCGGGATTCGGCGTAGGGTTTTGTTGTCGGAATGCCGTAACCGCGCATCATGGCACCGAACGATTCTACGTCGTAGGTGTCCGAGAGTTTGAAATGAATGATGTTGTGGCCCATGGCGCGAAGGTTCGCGTCGCGCATGAGGGCCGCTCGATACGTTTTTGCCGCCGCCTGCTCGGGATCATTTTGAGCCTCGTCTTCAAACTTGCCTAGCCCATGCAGCTCTGCCAGCGTCCATGAGCCGTCTGACATCTGCCAGCCATAATCTGCTAGATAATAGCCAGCGTTTCCCGGTCGCGTTATCTCAACTTGAAGCTCGGGCGCGACAACCCCAGCGAGAATCATCGCTGCTCTCGCCTCAGACTCGCCGCCATTGTCTGACCTGCCGTCCATATACTCAAAAACGTCAAAAGCACGCGCGATGCCATGCAGCCCTCGACAATTTGCCTGCGCATATGCTCGCAGCTCTTCGCGTTCGACATCGTACTCACGGGCCAAGCCATCGACATAGCCCAGCGCATAGCGAAAGGCGCTCGTTCGGGCGATATCAACAACCGTTCGACATGGATCCGTCAGTGTAAACAGACCTAGCCGCCACACTTCGCCCGCCCGCCAGCGTTTGTATTCAACGAACTCATACGTATCACGCCTTGTAGACCGTGGCAGCAGCACTTGCACTTTATCCAGAAGCGTATACGCCGAGCCGATGCCGTAGAGCAACGCTGCTGTCGCTCCGCAAAACACAGCATCCGGTTCAACGACCGCAATAGCGGATGCCAGCTGAAAGATGCGATCTTCAACCCCAAGATTATTCCAATAGACCGGATCCGCATACACGTGGTTGTAAAGACGAAGCATGAGCTCTTCCTGCATAAGCTCACGCGCACGGCGTTCATCCCAAGGATCAATTGTTATAAGCAGCTGTCCATCTTGATGAATTCCAACGGCCGAGAATAGCATCCTTGCATATGACTGCGGAAAATGTTTGCCTTTATCGAGCATGGCCAACCCCATAACCATCACGGCGGAGAGAATACCATTACGCTATCGCATGCTTCCGTCCGCAGGCCTTACCAAAAGCTGACCAAAAGCTTGACGCCTCAGGTCAGAGCTTCAAAAAATATTTCCACTCTCGGTAGACGGTCGCTACGACCCTCCCAACGGCATCAAAATCCAACCTTACAAATAGTTGCGGTGAAATACGGACTAAATGAGCCAAATAAGCCAAAAAACAG
>DBGBJN010000292.1:0-3499 GCA_048449885.1 Collinsella sp. | reverse complement strand
GCCGGAGTGTTGCCGCCCTGGTTGTTGTTATTGCTGGTCTGGCCACCGTTGTTGGTGTTCTCGGTCGTACCGGCAGTCTCGTTGCTCACCGTGGCCTTCTCGGCGGTGCTGGCGTTGATGCCGGCCTGCAGCGCGGCGTTGGCCTCGGCCTCTGCGGCAAGCTCGGCTTGCAGCTGCGAATCCAGGGAGTTTACGACGTTCTGGGCTTCAGCCTGCTGGGCGTTAAGCTCGTCAACCTTCTTTTGCGTGGTGGCGACGTTCTTCTCCTGCTCGGCCTGCTTATCGGTGAGCTGCTGCTTAAGCTCTTTGACCTCTTGAATGGTCTGAGCTTGCTTATCGGAAACTTTGCCGTAGTAGAACAAACGGTTGAGCATATCGCTCAGGTCATCGACACCCGTCAGAACCTGAAGCAGGCTCAGACCGCCGGTTTTGTACTCGCCGGCGACATAGGTCGAGAGTTTGGCCTGACCATCGGCGATCTCCTGCTGCTTTTGCGTGATCTCGCCAGCAGTCTGATCGAGTGCCTGCGTCTGCGTGGCGAGCTCATCGTAAATCTGCTGGGTTTGGGTACCGATCTGCTCGAGCTTCGTACGAGCAGCGGCAAGGTCGGATGCGGTATCGGCGTAGGCAGGAGCCGCGAGGCCCAAGCCCAAAACACAAGCGAGGGTTGCCGTAGCAGCGCAGCGTGCCATGTTTTTGTGCGTGTTTGCTGTGCGCATGTAGCTTCCTTTCCAGTAACTAAGGGTAATGGCTAGTCCACCGTCACCAGGCTAAAGAGCTCCACATCGTCATCAGACGGCGTGAGCTTCTCGCGCGGGTTGAGAAACGCAAGCTCTAGGATACAACCGTAACCGACAAGCTTTGCGCCCATATCTCGCACCAGTTTACCTGTTGCCTCGACGGTTCCGCCCGTCGCGACCAAGTCGTCCAGAATCAACACGGTATCTTTAGAGCTGATAGCGTCGGCATGGATCTCAATGGAATCCGTTCCGTACTCGAGCTCGTAGCTCTGGCTCACGGTCTCGCGCGGTAGCTTGCCCGGTTTACGTGCGGGAACAAAGCCGGCGCCAAGGGCTACAGCCACCGGTACGCCAACCATAAAGCCGCGAGCCTCGGGGCCCACGACCTTGGTGATTCCCATGCCGGCAAAGTGCTCGGCGAGGGCATCGGTCATGGCTTTGAGCGCCTCGGGATTGCCAAAGAGCGGCGTGATGTCTTTAAAGATGACTCCGGGCTCGGGATAGTCGGGGATGTCGACGATTTGAGATTCGAAGTCGTACATTGCATGACCTTTCAATGGGTTGCCGGATAAGCGGCAGCTGTTATTTGCCCGCGGTGGCGGTGCCGGATTGCGAAGGGGTGACGACCTTGAGCGGCTTTACGAGGGAATCCTCGTGCGAAGCCGGGCGCCTATCTCTTCGTTTTTGGCCTTGGTTGACTCGGAGCGAGTGATTTCCTCATCGAGTGCATCGATGTCGGTGTCCTCGACCACGGCGTTGAGCGACTCAAAAACGCGGTTCTTGAGCAGCGCGGTGTGCACGCCCTCCGTCAGGTCGTGAAGCTTCTTAAACGCACGCTCGAGCTTGGCGTCGCGCTCGTCATCGGAGGTATCCATGCCGAGCATGCTCACAAGCACCTGCTCAAACATCGAGGACTCGCGGTTGGCGGAAGACACGTACTGACGCAGGTTGCGCGGCTCGATATGGAAGCGCGACAGCTCGGAGCAGTAGCGGATGATCGGAAAATCGCGACCATCGACAAGCTCGCGATTCTGCGGACTCTTGATGATGCGAATGAGGTCGTTCTCGGCGAGCGAGCGGATAAACGAAATTTCGACGCCCAACATATCGGGAATGGTCTCGATGGGATGCAGCTTTTGCTTAGTCTCCTTGGGCTCCGTCTTGAGCGGAACATCGGATAGCAAGCCCACCTCGTAGGCGAGCGTTGACAGGTCCGTGGCGTTTTCCAAGCGCTGCTTAATCACGTTGAGCGGCATGTAGCGGGTCTTCTGCAAGTGCAGGATGACCTCCAGACGATCAACGTCCTCCTTAGAGTACTGACGGTATCCCTTAGGCGTACGATGAGGGGTAATGAGCCCCTCATCCTCTAGAAATCTAATTTTTGAGTTCGAAAGATCGGGGTATGCGCCTCGAAGTAGGTTGACGACTTGGCCGATACTCAGATAGTTGCGTTCGGCCATGCCCTACTCACCGGTTTCGATGCGCTCCGGCGTGCTCTCGTGGTAGATGAGCGTAAACGTACCGATCTGAACGGAAGAACCGTCGTGCAGCGGGGCTGCATTGACAATGGCACCGTCGACCCAGGTACCATTGAGCGAGCCCAGGTCCTCGATGCGAGCGCCGAGGCCCTCGCGAATAATGCGCGCGTGGCTGCGCGAAACGGTCATGTCATTAAGGAAGATGCCGTTCGCGGGATCGCGGCCGATGGTGGTCACGTCGTCCTCGAGCTCAAAGGCGGCACCAGTCTGCGGACCCTTGACGATGGACAGGACGGGGGCGGTGATGCGCACGTTGGCCATGAGGTCGGGAACGGTGACGTCGCTTGAAGGCACGCGGAATACGCAGGTAGCGTCAGCAGTCTTATCATTCTGAGGCATATTGTTAACCATGTTGTCCATGACAACCCCTAACTTATCGCGGACGTGCCGCAAATAATGAACCGTACGTAATCATACCCCAACGAATCAGTCTTCGATTTCAGGGTTCAGAAAGTCGATGTCCTCGTCCTCGGGATGCGCGAGAGCCTGTTTAATGGCCACTCCGCCCTTAATGGAGTAGATGACAGCCGTGAGCATGGAGAAGATCACGCCGCCGTACACAAAGAAGATGCCGAGGGGCACCGAGCTTCCGTTGAGGCCCGGGAAGGTCGTAAGGGTTGAAGATAAAAGGTGCAGGCCGTCAATAACGGGGAAACCGAGCAGCATGAGTGAGAAGCCGGTCATGAGCAGCGCCGTGGCAATCTTTCCGGGAAAGACCACATCGATGGGGCGACGGTGATAATGACGCACGATAAGCGTGCCGATGCCCAGATAGATGTCGCGGCCAATAATGAGTACGCAGACCCAGATGGGCAGCTCTCCGCGGACCACCAGTCCAAGTACGCCGGTGAACAGCAGCGCACGGTCGCAAATGGGATCCATGACCTTGCCGAGCCACGATACCGTCTTAGTCATGCGGGCGATCTGACCGTCCATCCAGTCGGTGGAGGCGGCAACGGCGTAGATAACGATGGCGATGACACGGTTGTTATCCGTCACAAACAGGTACAGAAATACCAGGGTGAGGATCAGGCGCGTAAAGGTGATGAAATTGGAGATCGTAAAGATCTTATTCGACGGGTAATCGGAAGTGCCGATAAGCTCCTTTTTGATCTTCTTTTTGATGCCCACAGGACTCCCCCGCTGGTTAACGACAAAACTTTCGATACTATACCCGTTCCGGCGATGTCTATCCAGCGCAGCCATAGAGAGTCCAGACAT
>DBGBJN010000291.1:0-1679 GCA_048449885.1 Collinsella sp. | reverse complement strand
GAGGGCTGGGCTCGCATCCCCACCGAGGTGGAGGCGGCCAGCGAGTTCCGTTATCGCAATCCCATCATCACGCCGACGACGCTTGTCGTTGCCGTGTCCCAGTCGGGCGAGACGGCCGATACCCTTGCCGCCATTCGCGACGCGCGCATCAAGGGTGCCAAGGTCTTCGGCATCACCAACGTGGTGGGCAGCCCCGTGGCGCGTGAGAGCGACGGCGTCATCTACACCAAGGCCAACAAGGAGATCGCGGTCGCCTCGACCAAGAGCTTCATCGGCCAGGTCGTGAGCCTTACGCTTTTGGCCCTGCTACTGGCGCAGGTCAAGTACCGCTTGACCACCAAGCAGGCGCGCATGCTGTTCCGCGAGCTTTCCGATACGGCCGAGCAGATCCAGTGGATTTTGGATACCCAAACCGAGGCCGTTCATGAGGCTGCCCTGCTGTGCAAGGACGCGCAGTCGGCGCTGTTCGTGGGCCGTGGCATGGGTGCCGCTATTTCCTACGAGGGCGCGCTCAAGCTCAAGGAGGTCAGCTACCTGCACGCCGAGGCCTACGCCGCCGGCGAGATGAAGCACGGCCCCATTGCCCTGATCGACCCGGGCTTCCCTGTCATCGCTGTGGCCACCAAGAGTGCCACCTACGACAAGACCGTGTCGAACCTTATGGAGTGCAAGGCGCGCGGTGCCAAGGTCATCGTCGTTGCCACCGAGGGCGACGAGGAGATCAACAAGATTGCCGACTGCATCATCCGTGTGCCGGCAGTCCGCGACGTGTTCAGCCCCATCACGGCGAGCGTCCCGCTGCAGCTGCTCGCCCGCGAGGTAGCCATCCTGCGCGGCTGCGATGTTGACCAACCTCGTAACCTGGCGAAAAGTGTTACTGTCGAGTAATCGAGTTCCGTCATCCTAACAACTAAGGCCCGGCTCCGTTGCAGCGGAGCCGGGCCTTGTTTCATTTGCCCGGATAAAACCTGCCAAGATGAACCTGTCCCTTTTTGGCAGGTTAGCGGAGCTTGCTGGTCTCGAAGTACTCGGGGAACTGGTCCAGAACCTCGGTTTGGTTGCGGAACATCATGTGCAGGTGCTTGCTGACCAAAAAGCTCGCTTCGATGGGGTCGCGACCGGCGATAGCGCGGCGAATCTGCTTGTGCTCGTTCACGATGTCCTGATTGTCGAGAACCTGCGTGGCAGCGCGCAGCCAGCGGAAGCGCTCCAGGTCGGCATTGGTCTCTTCGAGCCACGACCACACGGTGCTGCGACATGCGATGCTAAAAATCATGTGATGCATGAGGTTGTCGCTCAAAAAGAAGCCGATGCGATCCTCTTCGGCCATGGCCTTTTCCTGCAGCGCGATGGCGCGGTCGAGCTGCTCGATGCCTGCCGAGGTGGCGCGCGCACAGCACTCCACGATCACCTGCTTTTCCAGATGCTCGCGGATGTAACAGGCACTCTCGGCAAGGGTGAGGTTGATGGGTGAGACGTAGGTACCGCTCTGGGGCACGGTGCGCACCAGGCCCTCTTGCGCCAGACGCACCAGTGCCTCGCGCACAGGGGTGCGCCCCATATCCAGGTCGTCGCAAAGTTGCTTGACGCCCAGCTTTTCGCCCGGCTTGTAGTCCAGGTAGACGATTTTGCGTCGAATGGTGTGGTAGGACTGGTCCTGTAGGCTCGTTTCCTGCTCG
>DBGBJN010000290.1:0-2762 GCA_048449885.1 Collinsella sp. | reverse complement strand
CACGCTCATGGGGCTTGCCGCGGGCTGGGAGTTCCTTAAGATCGCGGGCGTCAGCAACGTTGTCCTATCGCTCGCCTATGCGCAGTTTATGAGTGTGGGAACGGATTCGTGCATCCTGATCGCCGCGACGATGGCAACGTTCGCTGTTTGGGGCATGCCCTTTGGCGCGTCGCTCCGCGTTGCGGACAAGGACGAGAAGGCGCTCATGCTGGGCTATTCAATCTCGGGTGTTCTTGGCGGCGTAAGCGAGCCGGCGCTGTACGGTTGCGGCTTTAAATATGGCAGGTGCCTGACGTGCATGGCCATTGGCGGCGCCGTCGGAGGCCTTGTTGCGGCCGTGGGCCACGTTACGGCCTATACCATCGGCATGACGAATGTCCTCATGGTCATTGGCTTTGCCACGGGCGGCATCTCGAACCTGCTGTGGTGCTGCGTTGCCGGCGGCACGGCATTTGCGGTATCTGCGGCGCTGAGCTGCTGCTTTGGCGTGGTTTCGACGAAGGGGCAGGCGGCAGAAGACGGAGCCGATTTGCCCGAAACAGTGGCGAGCGCTGCTGAAGTAAGCGCATAAACCTGTGCGACAAAAGGACGATTCCTTTGTCATGCTCCAAGGCCGTGGCCCGTGTGGGTCGCGGCCTTTTTGTATCTGGGGGACAAAGTGGCTACACTACAATCCGTTTGAGCAATAGATATATAAGGAGTACCGTGGGGGCGGATGCAGATGGTCGAGTGGATTGTTAAGCGCGCGCAGGGCGACCGTGCGCGCGTGGGCACGTTGACGGGCGTGGTGTGTATTCTCGCCAATGTGGCACTATGCGCTGCGAAGGGCGCAATTGGCGTGCTGTCGGGATCGGTTTCAATCGTGGCGGATGCCATGAACAACTTGTCTGATGCCAGCTCGAATATCGTGAGCGTGTTGGGCTTTAAGCTGGCGAGCAAGCCGGCCGACCCCGAGCATCCTTACGGCCACGGTCGCTACGAGTATCTCTCGGGATTGGTCGTGGCTGCGTTCGTGCTGCTTATTGGCATCGAACTGGTGAAGTCCTCGGTGGAGCGTATCGTCAACCCGGAGCCTGTCGAGTTCTCGCTTGCCCTGGTGGCGGTCCTTGTGCTTTCGATGGTCGTAAAGCTGTGGATGGCGGCCCTCAACCAAAAGCTCGGCGATCGCATTGAGTCCGAGACGCTGCATGCGACCGCGCAAGATTCCAAGAACGATGTTCTTGCCACAGGCGCCGTGTTAGCGTGCGCAATTGTTTCGCAGGTGACACACATTAATCTTGATGCATGGGTCGGCCTTGCCGTTGGCGCCTATATTGGCTGGAGCGGTTTTGAACTCATCCAGGATACGGTGAGCCCGCTTTTGGGTCAGTCGCCCGATCCTAAGCTGGTCAAGCACATTCGAGACAAGATCATGAGCTACCCCGGCGTTTTGGGCGTTCACGATTTGATGGTTCACGACTACGGCCCGGGCAGGAAGTTTGCAAGTGCGCATGCCGAGATGGCGGCCGAGGCCAGCCCGCTGGAAAGTCACGACACGCTCGATAATATTGAGCAAGCATTTAGGAACGAAGACGGTATGATCGTCACGCTCCATTACGATCCCATCGTGACCGACGATCCAAAGGTGGCGAGCATGCGCCTGCGCATCAACGCAATGGCTCAGGAGATCGATAGCCGCCTCTCGATTCATGACCTGCGCTGTGTGCCGGGTCCTACGCACACCAACGTGATCTTTGACTGCGTGCGTCCCTCGGATCTGCAGATGAGTGCCGAAGACGTAAAACACGCGCTGGCACAACGGGTCGAGTCGGAATACCCCAAGTCGATTGCCAAGATCACGATCGATGAAGACTACGTAGGCCATACCCACGAGTAGGGCTGCGCCGGTAAAGCAGGTTATACAGAAGGGGAGAGCATGAAGCGTCTATACCTACTCCGCCACGGCCAGACGGAATTCAACGTCAAAAAGCTGGTCCAGGGCCGCTGCGATTCACCGTTGACCGACCTGGGCCGCAAACAAGCGGGAATGGCAGCCGCATGGCTCAAAGCCCACGACGTCGTCCCCGACAAAGTGGTCTCTTCGCCCTTAGGCCGAGCCATGGACACGGCAAGTCTCGTCGCATGCGAGCTCCTCGGTCCGGACGCTGTCGTCGACCCCTGCGAAGGCATTATTGAGCGCTGCTACGGCTCCTTCGAAGAAGGCCCCCACGACGCGCTACCCACCGACGTTTGGGATCCGGGCGAGGATTTGGTCCCCTTTGGAGGAGAGGGAAGCCGCGCGTTGCAAGAACGCATGGTAGCCACCCTCACCAATCTCATAAGCGTCGAGGACGTCGAAACCCTCCTAGCAGTAAGCCACGGCAGCGCCAGCCGCCAATTCATCAAGGCTGCAGCCCCAGAGGGCTTCGAGCTCCCAGCAAAACTCCCCAACTGCGCCATCATGATCTTCAATTTCGATGAGGCAAAGCCACAAGCAGAAGGCGAGCCAATGCAATGCAAGTTCACCCTCCAGCAAATAGTGGACCCTCAACAAAGTAATTAGCTGAGCGAGCAGAGTTAAGCAGACATCAACGTGTCGTCTCCCGAGCTTGGCGGAGGGGCGGCGAAATATATTAAGTTTGTCGCGAGTTCCGCACGCAAAGGAAAGCACTTAATGTGCTTTCCGTCTTGCGCAGGACTGTAGAGCAGCAAACTTAACCCGCCCCGGCCCCCGATGGCCCCAGACCGGCGGGATGGACCAGTTCAGATGGGGCTTTGATGCA
>DBGBJN010000289.1:0-1535 GCA_048449885.1 Collinsella sp. | reverse complement strand
GGGATCATTAATCGGCATTACCCTTCTCCTTTATATCGAATGCCATATAGATGCCTTGTTGCATTGTAACCGCGCGGCGGGGTTTATCGAGTCTTGATAACGTCTTTACCGTCAACGGACACGAACCGACCACTCATCCGGCCGCGCAGGTCAGCATAGAAAAAGGAGCCGTCCCCACGGACGCGGCTCCTTCGATGCTTGGTAAAACGTTATACCTCGTCGTCCTCGTGCAGGCGGCGGCGATAATCGGCGGCCCAGCCCTCAATATTTACCTGACGGGCGCGGCCCAGACCGAGTGCGTCTGCCGGGACCGGCTCAGTGATGACGGAGCCGGCGGCCACGAGCGCGCCGTCGCCAATCTGGGCGGGCGCGACCATCATGGTATCGGAACCGATGAAGGCATCCTTGCCGATGACGGTTTTGTGCTTGTGTACGCCGTTGTAGTTGCAGGTGATGGAGCCGGCGCCCACGTTGACGCCGGAGCCCATGGTCGTGTCGCCGATGTAGGACAGGTGCGGCACCTTGGAGCCCTCGCCGATCGTGGACTTCTTGATCTCCACGTGCGTGCCGGCCTTGGAGCCGTCGAGCATGTGGGTACCCGGGCGCAGGTAGGCGCGCGGGCCGCAGTCGACGCCGTTCTCGATGACGGCTTCGATGGCGATGGTCTCATCGATGATGCAGCCGCTGCCGACGGTGGTGTCGGTGAGACGGCTGTTGGGGCCGAGCTGGCACTCCTCGCCCACGGTGACGTGGCCGATCAGGTGCGTCTGCGGCCACACGACGGTGTCGCGGCCGATGGTGGCGTCGGGGCCGATCCAGGCCTGCGTGGGGTCGATGAAGGTAACGCCCTCGGCCATCCAGTGCTCGTTGATGCGGTCGCGCGCGATGGCGGTGAGCTGCGCGAGCTGGATGCGGCTGTTGACGCCCAGGCCGTCGCGGTAGTCATCGCAGTGGAAGATGGAGACTGCCTGGCCGTGGCCCTTGAGGATCTCGAGCATGTCGGGCAGATAGTACTCGGACTGCGCGTTGTCGTTGCCGATCTCGTCAATGTGCGCGGCGAGCTGCGCGCCGTCGAAGGCGTAGCAGCCGGCGTTGCACTCGAGCAGCGTGGCGGCCTGCTCGGGTGTGCAGTCCTTCTGCTCGATGATGCGTTCGATCTGGCCGTCGGCATCCAGCTTGATGCGGCCGTAGCCGAAGGGGTCGGGCGGGGTCATGGTCATGACGGTGCAGGCGAGCTCGCCGGTGGCGACGGTCTGCGCGAACTTGGCGACGGTGTCGGCGGTGATGAGCGGCAGGTCGCCGTTGAGCACGACGACGGGGCCTTGCGTGATGCCGCAGGCCTCGAGCGCGACCTTCACGGCGTGACCGGTGCCCAGGCGCTCGGTCTGCTCAACGCACTCGACTTTGGTGGCGCTGTTGGCGTAGGCGCCGTCGATCAGGGCGCGCATCTCGTCGGCGTGGCTGCCGATGACGACCACGACGCGGCTGCAGCCGGCCTTGATGGTGGCGTCGACGATCCACTGGACCATGGGCTT
>DBGBJN010000288.1:0-4613 GCA_048449885.1 Collinsella sp. | reverse complement strand
CCGGTGGGACATGATCCGTAAATCGCGGCAGGACTACAGGACTCGATGCCTTTCGCAGACACCGAATGCGCGGCCTGGTAGACCGCTTTTGCAGTGGTATGTGACAATACGATACTCATGGTATATATCGTGTCAGCTAATACCGTGCTGATGGCGCTGAGTGGAAAAATCGTTTTAGAGGTCTAACTAAATGCTGTCCAAAAGCTTGACGCAATAATGGGTTGGTACGCCCTAAATTAATGTTTTCGCAGCTCGGCTATAGCATAGAAATACTCAATTGCTGCGCATTTGATATCGATGCATCACCATCCGACAACGAATTACGTGTCGGGAATTGGCCGAAATCGTTCAAAATGAGGGTTCAGAATTTGTGATGGCAGATCTATCTGTGGAACGTAGAGCGGCCCCGCTGCGGGGTTTCCCGCTGCGAGGCCGCTCGTGATCTACGCCGGGGTTTGCCGCAGGCGTTTCTACTTGGCAAACAGGTTCTTGAGGTTGAACTCGGCTTGGACGGTGCGGAGCATGAGGTCGGTGTCGTCCAGGCCCAGATGCTGCTCGTTGGCGTCGGCGGCGAGGGTGCCGCGGCGGCGGGCCCAGTTCTCGAGCGCGGCGGGCGCGGATTCGCGGGGGAGCGAGCGCACGTCGGCGTCCAGGCTGCGGCAGATCTGGCGTGAGTCGATGACGATGATCTTGCCTGCGCGGCGTGCCTCGGCGTAACCGTCCAAGTGGATCTTGAACCAGCTGTCCTCAAACGCGGCGTTGTGTGCCATGTACGGGTACTTCTTCATGAGCTTGAGCAGCTGCTTCTGCAGCTCCTTGTTCTCGCGGAACGGCTTTTTGCCGTCGATGTCGTCCCAGGTGATGTGGTGGATATTCGACAACGGCACATCCTCGCCGCGGTAGATGTCGGGCAGGCCGCAGTAGTGTGCCTCGGCGTCGTGCGGGACGGCATCGCTGGTGAGTTCCATGATCTCCCAGCCCACGTTGATGATATAACCGCGCTCGGGTGCACGGCCGGTGGTCTCGATGTCGATACCGAGCACGGTGCCCTGGATGGGCTTGCGGGCGTAGGCCACGCCGAGCGCGTCGCGGTCGCCGCGGATTTCGCGCATAACGGACGCGGCGGTGCGCTTTTGCATCTTGCCGATGGCGGCGCAGGTGTCGGCATCGGAGAGGCCGCGCGAAAGCGTCGCGGGCGTCACGTTGCGCAGGCGTGCCTCGCCAATCTGGTCGCACAGGTCGCGGTTGCGGTCAGCCAGGTCGCGCACGGTGGCAAAGTCGAAGCTGGGGTCGCCCTCGGCGGTAAAGTACTCGGTTTCGAGCACCTTAAGGGCCTCCTCGCCCTTCTGGCGCTCGGATTCCATGGCGCCGTGATCGCCATAGATAAACATGGGGATAAACGGCTGACGCTCGTATTCGAGTGCTTGTAAAACGTTCATATAACTGCTCCTTGGACGGGCCGCACCGTGCGGCTCGGGTTCATTGAGATGTGACGAGATGATAGTTTACCATGGGCAACTATTGGCATCGCGCCTAGGACAACTACAATACCCTAGTTGACCGCTAGGACTTTTACAATGCTGCCGAAAGACACGAAAGGTTCCATCCGTCATGGATTTGCTGATTGATATTTTGTTCGACGCCGGCAAGGACACGCTGTCGCTGGTGCCGTTTTTGTTGGTGACGTATCTGGCCCTCGAGACCTTGGAGCACGTCGCGGGCGACCGCGTTAACGGGGCCATCAAGCGCGCCGGCGCCGCGGGTCCCGTGGTTGGCTCGCTGCTGGGCATGGTGCCGCAGTGCGGCTTTTCGGCAATGGCGGCAACGCTGTACGCCGGTCGTGTCGTGACCTTGGGCACGTTGGTGGCGGTGTTCCTTTCGACCTCCGACGAGATGCTGCCGCTGCTGCTTGCCGAGCAGGTTCCCGTGCAGACTATGGCGATGCTTTTGGCTTCGAAAGCGCTGATCGCACTGGTCACGGGCTTTATCGTTGATGCCGCCATTCGCGGTCTGCGTCGCAACGCCCGCGCCCATGCGGCGATTCGTCGTACCGTGTTGGGGACCACTGTCAATCCGGCGCACGTTAACTGCGCGCATGACGACCACAGCGGCGGTGACATCATCGACGAGGTGGCCGAGGCGGGCGTGAGCGCCGATCACATCCATGAGCTGTGCGAGCGCGACCATTGCGGTTGCGATGAAGACGAGGACGAGCACGAACACGGACATGGACACGATCACGGTCATGGGGGCGAGCATGAACACCATGATGGCCACGGTCACTCCCACTCTCACGAGGGCGCGCCCCTCCTGTCGATTATTCGCAGCGCCATCTCGCACACCGTGCAGGTATCGGTATTCATTTTTCTGGTGACGCTGATTCTGGTCGCCGTGCTCGAGACCTTCGGCGAGTCCGCGATCGAGCAGTTCCTGCGTGGCAACGAGACGCTCGCCGTCCTGGGTTCGGCGCTTGTCGGCCTGATCCCCAACTGCTCGGCGAGCGTGGTCATTACGCAGCTGTACCTGGAGGGCGCGCTACAGCTGGCACCGATGCTCGCCGGCACGCTTATCTCCGCCGGCGTGGGCTACCTGGTGTTGTTCCGCACCAACCGCAGTGCCCGCGAGAACGTCATGTTCCTGGTCATGATGTACGTCATCGGCGCCGGTTGGGGACTCATCCTATCCGCCGTTGGCCTTTAAGTAGATTATTGGGACATGTCTTACGATCTACCCCTGTGACCAGGGCATTCCCCGCTGCCAAAACAAAAAGGTAGATTTTTAGGCACGTCCCAAAAATCTACCTTGGTTAGCGCAGCAGCTCGGTGAGGTTTCGCTTAAAACGAGCGCGGTCTTCGCTGGTAAATGCCGCCGGTCCGCGAGTGCGTCCGCCGGCGCGGCGCACCTTCTTTTCCTCGTGGCGAATAAACAGTTGCATGTCGATGGTCGCCTTGTCGTAGACGCGCCCGCGCACACCGATTGCGGCGGCATCGCGGCCGAGCACCATGCTCGCCAAGCCAATGTCCTGCGTCACGACTACGTCGCCCGCCTGCAGGCGTTCGACAATGGCAAAGTCGGCGCTGTCGGCGCCCACGCTCACATCGAGCGTCGTGACCCAAAAGCCGCGTCGCGCGTGCTCGGCATCACGCGGGTCGTCGCGGCGAATGTGCCGTTCCAGGTTTTGCGTGCTGTTGCCGGCGATAACAACGGCGACGCCCGCCCGCCGCGCGCAATCAATCGACTCGCGCGTGACCGGGCAGGCGTCGGCATCAATAAAGAGCGTTCGCGGCATCTAGTGCACCAGTTTGCCAAATTGAATAGCGCGAACAATCAGCGTAACGCCAAACACCAGCAGCGCGGCGCCGCTAAAGATAACGAGCATCTTGGCCGACCACAGCGGATAGATAAACACGAACATGCCGGCGATGATGGAGAGTGCGCCGCTCAGGATAGCGAGGGCGCGGTTGGACGAAAGCTCGGACTCCAGAATGGACATGACACCTTCGACAATCCAGCCAAAGCCGGCCACGATAACCACCATCGTGGTGAGCGTCGCGGTCGAGAAGGCCTGGTTGCGCAGGATTATGACGCCGCCCAAGATAATGAGTAGGTTGGAGATGATGCTCGTCACGCGCCAGCCGGTGGGCAGCAGCGGCTCAAAAATGGCAGTGAACAGCCTAATGGCAGCAGTGATTACAAAGTAAAAACCCAGGACAGTCGTCAAAAAGACGAGGGACTTGGCGGGTGCAAAAAGCAGCGCGATACCAGCAATGAGCGCTAAGACGCCCGTGATGGCGTAGATCCAGCGTACGGCCTTGACGGCTTTGCCCGCCATGCTTTTCTCGTCAAATCCAAACTGGCTCGATTTTTGGTCATCGTTCTTAAAGATGCCCATAATGTCTCCTTTCCGTGCGGCGTAAGCCTTGATTGTTACAACCAGTATCGCCTAAAGGCGCTGGCGTATGAGTCGGGGAGGGCGAAACGTAACCCAAAGGTCCCGAATTGTTTCCGTTGTTCCCCACGTCGCGATTTTCTATTCAACAGGTGTAGAACATTGCAGCCCTGTTCGTTATTGCCTACGTTTTAGGTTAGATTTTCCTAAGGACAATTGGCTTGTATTGGGGGTCCCTATGAACGAAGCAGTTCCCGCAGCGCCGGTAAGCGCTGAGTCGATGGCAAAGCAGGGTTGCGAAAAGCTCGGCTTGGACGCGTTTGATGCGTTGGTTCGCTGCGCCCGCACGTGCCGTCGCTTTGACGAGTCCATGCGCGTGCCGCGCGAGTTTTTGCTCGAGCTGGCGGAACTTGCGCACCTGGCTCCCTGTGGTGCCAATGCTCAGCGTCTGCGTTTTCATGTGGTAAGCGGTGCAGAGGACTGCGCGCGTGTATTTGACGAGCTTGCATGGGCCGGTGCGCTCGAGGATTGGCCGGGTCCCGATGAGGGCGAGCGCCCGACCGGCTACATCGCGATTCTTGCTGAGCGCGCCGTTCCGGGCAAGCCCGCCGCTCCCATTACCGAGGTCGACACGGGCATTGCCGCGCAGACGATGATGCTCGCCGCCCGCAGCGCCACGCCCGAGGTGGCAGCCTGCATGTTCAAGGCCTTTACGCCCCACGCG
>DBGBJN010000287.1:0-6329 GCA_048449885.1 Collinsella sp. | reverse complement strand
AGGCAACCTACGAGGGCGAACCCGCCATAGAACTCGAAGCCGCCGCCTGGCGCGCGCTCGACAACGAAATCGCCCATTTTCCCGACGACAACGCCGGCTATTTCGCATCTGGCCCATCGTGGCTGGACGGCCCCTATGTTCTGGACCAGAAAGCGCTCTTTGAGGCACTTTTGGGAGGAATTGAAGCCGGAGCGCCCGCCGACAGGCTCGCACTCGATTTCCATGTCGCCGCCGCGCGCTCCTCGGCGCGCATCGCCAGCGATATCTGCGTGCACGAGGGCATCGACACCGTCGCGCTCTCGGGCGGCGTGTTCATGAACCGACTTCTGCTTCAGCTTCTCACCCGCGAGCTCAAAAGCGCAGGCTTTACTGTCCTTGTCCCCCACACCGTACCCGTCAATGACGGTTGCATCGCCTACGGTCAGGCGGCAGTCGCACGCACTCGTCTTGCGCAGATTGCATCGCAGTAGCTCGCCCTCACACGCCGCTGTGCCCAACCGTCTCACAGGCGTAACGCGTTTGCCCGCGAACCCCGCGAGCGCTACCATCAACTGATGGATTATTGAGCGCCCGTCCAGCGCAAAGCGTATAAAAGGGGAACAATATGTGCCTTGCCGTTCCCGGTAAAGTAGTCAAACGCGACGACGGCCTCAAGGCCACCGTCGACATGATGGGCATCGAGCGCCCCGTGTCGCTGCGACTCGTGCCGACGGCGCAGGTTGGCGAGTATATTCTCGTACACGCCGGCTTTGGCATCCAGATTGTCGACGAGCAGGAAGCACAGGAAACGCTCGAGCTTGTTAATGCCATGTCCGAGCTGGTCGAAGAAGACCAGCTGACCACCAACCCGGCGGAGGCTTACTAGTGGCGCCCGAGCAGCCGGCGCGCTCCGGTATCGATTTCTCGGCATTCCGCGATCCCAAGCTGGCTCGCGAGCTCATCGAGCGCATTCATGAGCTTGTCGGCGACCGCACCATCAACCTTATGGAAGTCTGCGGCACGCATACCGTGAGCATCGGGCGCTATGGCTTTCGCTCCATTATACCGGCCGGGCTCAAGCTGCTGAGCGGCCCGGGCTGCCCCGTCTGCGTCACCGCCAACCGCGACATCGACCACGCAATCGCGCTCGCCAACATAGACGGCGCCATCATCACCACCTTTGGCGACATGATGCGCGTGCCCGGATCATCCACCTCGCTCGCTGCGCAAAAGGCGGCGGGGCGCGATATCCGCATCGTCTATTCCCCGCTCGACGCGCTCGACATTGCCGAGCAAAACCCTGATCGCCCGGTCATTTTTATGGGCGTGGGCTTTGAGACTACGACGCCCACCATCGCCGCCGCCATCTTGGAGGCCGAGGCGCGCGGGCTTTTGAACTTCTCGGTCTATTGCGCCCACAAGACCACGCCGCCGGCGTTGCGCGCCATCGCCAACGACCCCGAGACCACCATCGACGGCTTTATCCTGCCGGGCCACGTCGCCACCATCACGGGCTTGGCGCCCTTTAGCTTTTTGGTCGACGAATTCAATACCCCGGGCGTGGTCACGGGATTTGAACCGGTCGATATCCTGCAGGGCATCTGCATGCTGGTCCAGATGGTTGTCGAGGACAGGCCGGCGATTGACAACGCCTACCGCCGTGGCGTCAACGCAGACGGCAACCCCGTGGCGCGCCAGCTGGTCGAGCAGGTGTTTGAGCCATGCGACACCACGTGGCGCGGGCTGGGGCCGATTGCGGCTTCGGGACTCGCCATTCGTCCCGAATTCTCGCGCTTTGATGCCCGCACCCGCTTTGATGTGCCCGTTGAGGCGACAGTCGAGCCGCGCGGGTGCCGCTGCGGCGACGTGCTGCGCGGGGCCATTACGCCGAGCGACTGCCCCCTGTTCGGCCACGCTTGTACGCCCGAGCATCCCGTCGGCCCCTGCATGGTGAGCTCCGAGGGCAGCTGCGCAGCATATTTCCGCTACCGAGGCTAATAGGTTCCGCCGTTCTAACGAACGGCGGACCAGTCGACGCTGCGCCTCACCCATATAATTCCACCCACGATTGGAGTTTTCGATATGTCCCATAGCGTTACCGATAGCACCGTCCTGTTGGGCCACGGCTCCGGCGGACAGATGATGAAGCGCATCATCGATGAGGTCTTTTTGGATGCCTTTGGGTCGCCCGAGTTGCTCGAGGGCAACGACGCCGGCGTGGCCGCGCTGCCCGCGAGCGGGCGCATCGCCATGTCGACCGACAGCTTTGTGGTCTCTCCGCAGTTCTTCCCCGGTGGCAACATCGGCCGCCTCGCCGTATGCGGAACCGTCAACGACGTCGCGACCTCGGGCGCCAACGTGCGCTACCTGTCGTGCGGCTTTATCCTCGAAGAGGGCTATCCCATGGATAGGCTCCGCCAGATTGTGCAGACGATGGCCGAAACGGCGCGTGAGGCGGGCGTGTCCATAATCACGGGCGACACCAAGGTGGTCGAGCGCGGCGGGGCCGACGGCGTCTATATCAATACCGCCGGCGTGGGCGAGGTGCCTGCGGGCGTGGCGCTCAGCGGCGCAAACTGTCAGCCCGGCGATGTCATCCTGGTCTCGGGTACACTGGGCGACCACGGCATCGCTATCATGAGCCAACGCGAGGGCCTAGCGTTTTCGAGCACGATCGAAAGCGACGCCGCACCGCTCAACCACCTGATTGCCGATGTGCTTGCCGCAGCACCCGACACACGCTGCTTTCGCGACCCCACGCGCGGTGGCTTGGCGTCCACACTCAACGAGTTTGCCCAGGCCAGCAATGTTGCCATGGAGGTCGACGAGGATGCCGTGCCCGTGCGTCCCGACGTGCAGGCCGCCTGCGAGATGCTCGGCTACGATGTGCTGCAGGTGGCAAACGAGGGCAAGATGGTTGCCGTCGTGCCGGCCGAGCAAGCCGATGCCGCGCTGAGCGCCATGCGCGCCGCCCGCTACGGCGAGAATGCCGCCATCATCGGTCGCGTGCTGCCGCTTGCCGAGGGCGCCCGTCCCGCCGTGCGCGTGCGCACCGGCTGGGGTTCGACCCGTATCCTCGACATGCTCGTAGGAGAGCAGCTGCCGAGAATTTGCTAACGACAAAGGCTCAGGGCTATTAAAGATATTCAGATTCCAAACATGCCCGGCACGCATGCCCAGTATCATGGGGTGCGTTTTACAACTCAAGCGGCAGGAGCACCCATGGCAGCAGCTTTTTCCCATGTGATCTTTGACCTGGACGGCACCATTCTCAACACGCTCGAGGACCTGGCGGCCGCCGGCAACCATACCTGCGAGGCGCACGGCTGGCCCACGTTTGCCGTTGACGAGTACCGCTACAAGGTGGGAAACGGCATGCTCAAGCTGGTTGAGCGCTTTATGCCCGCCGAGTACGCAGGCGACGGCCGCATGTTTGAGCAGACGCTTGCCGAGTTTAGGGCTTACTACGGCGAGCACAAGGAAGACCACACCGCTCCCTATGCCGGCACGATCGAGATGCTCGACCGCTTGCGCGCCGCGGGCGTTCAGCTTGCCGTGCTCACTAACAAGGACCACGTCTCGGCGGCTCCGCTTATCGAAAAGTATTTTGGTTCCGAGCGCTTTGCGCTGGTGCAGGGCCGTGTCGATGCGTTTCCGCCCAAGCCCGAAGCACCCGTCACGCTGCATGTGATGGAAGAGCTAGGCGCCGACCCGGCGACCACGCTCTACGTAGGCGATTCCAATGTCGATATCCTGACCGGCCACAACGCCGGCCTTAAGAGTGCGGGCGTCAGCTGGGGTTTCCGCGGCCGCGCAGAGCTGGAAGCCACCGGCGCCGACTACGTGGTGGACACCCAGGCAGAGCTCGCGGCGCTGGTGCTGGGCGAGTAACGAGCGACACTGCTTAACGCAGCTGCGGCAATTCTTCCGCGCGGAAAGCGCATCCCGTTTTGGAGCTCCGGAATGGGATGCGCTTTCCGTTTGAGGCGCATCAGGGAAACCGCATCCCGTTTCAGAGTAATATTCCGGGTCGCACTTTCCGTAACCCACCCCATCCGGAAAATGCGACCCACTATTCGGCCAAAAACCGGGTCACGGTTTCCCAAGCAATCGATGCAACGCTGGCACAAGGAGTGTCCCCAACTGCCGGCAGAAAAGGAACGTTCCCAGCTGCCGCCCGGTCATTTAAGAACGTCCCCAATGACTACAAGCGCCGCACCATGGCAACGACGCAGGTAGAGGATGGACAGCGAGCGACGTCCAGGACGAACAAGTTGGCATGAAAAAGGCGAGGCATAGACCTTCTGGTCATGCCTCGTCTTTTGAATGACAAATTGTCGTCCTGGGCGGCGCGCAGCGTCGAGCAGTTGCGGCGTTTGGTAAAACGCCGCAACGAACTAGCTCAGCATTGCATCCATCATCTCGGAGTTGACGGAGTCGTCGGCAGACCACTCGCCGTCGTCGTTGCAGGTGTACTTGAAGATAACCGTGGTCTTCCTGGGCTCGGTGGCCTTGGTCACATCGACCATAACCTGACCGGCCATCTTGTACAGCTCGTCATCGGAAGGAACCGTGTCAAGCGCAGCGACCTTCTCCTGATACTGGGTGGAGAAGTCCTCGACGATCTTGTTCATAGACTTGCAGGTGATAGAGACCTCGGCGGTCGCGACACCCTTGTCCTCGTCGACCGTCACGTCGCCGATCTTGTAGTCAAAGCCCTCGAGATAGGTCTTGGCGTACTCCTTGGGATCGATACCCAGCTGCTCGAACTCGTCGCCCGAAGCCTCCTCCAGACCAGAGAGGAAGTCGTCGCCACCGTTCTTGACCTCGTCAAACTGCGTCGTAAGATCCTCGGTGATGAGCTCCTCAACCGAAGGACCTCCACAGCCGGAAAGTACGACCACGCATGCAACCAAGACGGCCATGAGGGGCGCAAGCAGCAGCTTTTTTTTCATGTTGTTCCTCCCAATGAGCGGCACCGCGCTTCCCGGACGCGGCACACGTTGTAATAAGTAAGCCCATACTATCCACTTATGAACACCCTCGGCAACGCGAAGGCGCGGTCGGTTCGTTTTAGCGTCCGAACGGTTTGCAAGCCCGCCCAACGTGCAATAAAATGCTTCCCCGCGATGTAATAAAAAAGGTGGCCGGAAAACCCGACCACCCTTGCACATCCTTTGGATGCCACAGTTTACTTGCGGACGACCTTGACGATGGCGTCACCGGCGGCGACGGCGGACTCTGCCTCAACGGTGAGCTCGACGTCGGCAAACTCGGCGGTGTTGGACACGGCCACCACGACGCAGTCCTTATAACCAGCAGCGGCGATCTTGGCGCGGTCGATCTTGAGTATGGGCTGGCCGGCCTTCACAACGTCGTCGGCCTTGACGAAGCCCTCGAAGCCATCACCGTTCATGTTGACGGTATCGACGCCAACGTGCACCAGAACCTCGATGCCGCTATCGGACTGCAGACCCACGGCGTGACCCATGGTGACGGTCACCTTACCGTCGCAGGGAGCGTAGACCAGATCGTCCTCGGGCCACACGGCACAGCCCTTGCCCAGAACCTCGCCACCAAAGACGGGATCGGGCACGTCGGCCATCTTGATGACCTTGCCCTTGACGGGCGAGCACAGCACGTCGGCGCCAGCAGAAGCAGAGATGGAGGCCGGAGCAGCGGCAGCCGCGGGCTCAGCCTTCTTCTTGAACATATCAAACAGACCCATACGTTTTCTCCTCTTGATTAAGCGCAACGTTGTGCGCATGCCTATGGTAATTATAGTGCCAAATGGTTCAAATGCTAAGGTGGGGACTCGAATCGCGAGCCCTTCCCGGTAGCGCTCGTGGAATGGAGCGTCTCCTTTGCATCGCGGATCGATAAGCCGAGTATCGCCCGCGCACGGGACGGGCAGAAGCGGGCGCGCCAAACCCGGCACTTCTTTTCGCTCTCGAGTCCTGTCGCCGCCCCGTCCCTGACACTTCCTGATACCGACCGAAACGTGCCAAAATAAAACCGTCCCTTTTTGGTAGGTTTGGCGAGTGTGGATTTTCGGACGCTTAACTAACGAGCGTGGATAATCTCCCACTTTGAGCCCGCACACAGGCCAAAAACGGGAGATTATCCACGCTCATTCCTGAGTAGTCATTTATGAACGTCCCCAATGACTACTCCGGCAACGCCGATGTTTTGGCAACGGCAGCGAGCGGGCCGCATTCGGAGCAAGACGACGCCGCAGGTAGAGAACGGACAGCGAGCGGGTCGCATTTGAGACAAGGTGACGTGAAACGAAAGGGCGCTGACCTTCTGGTCGCGCCCTTGAAGTTGAACGTCAGATTGTCCAAATGCGG